>NC_013964.1:300000-437906 GCF_000025685.1 Haloferax volcanii DS2
AGAAAAACGCGTTCGGCCGACGAGTACCTGCGGCGACGCGGCCGACGACACGGTGAAGATGTACTTGTCCTACAATACCGAGTTCGAGAACGGATACGGTCGGTGACCGGCGACGACGTGCCGGACCGACCGTGTCAGTCGCCCGAGACCCTTTCATCGAACTGGTCGATGGGAGTCGGAACTCCCGCCCGACTCAACGCTCGGGGAGGTAGATAATCTGCCGACACAATGCGCTAACGGGCCAGCATGAGACGGCCAGTGAGCCAAGAGGATTCCGACCTCGCTGACGACGGCTGCCGGCAGTGAGGTCAATTATCACCTGCACGCGGAATCCGCGCTCAACCGCCAACATCTGGCCGCGGTAGTGAATCGCCATTCGAACAACACTCCGTGACGCGTCGGCGCGACGGCGAGCGACGCGGGAGCCGAGACGGACCCGGTGGCTCGGCGGTCACCGACGAGGGAGAGACAGAAGCGCTGTCCGCTGTCCGAGGCTTTTTTTCGCCGTGGGGAGATGTTCGGGCATGGATGCAGACCCGCGCGAAGCAGTCGCAATCGACGCCGCGGAAGTGGGAGCCGACCACGCGTCGGCGCGTTTCAGAACCGAACTGGACATCGAACAGAAAGGCGACGCAATCGACCTCGTGACCGAGGTCGACCGCGAGACACAACGGCGCGTCATCGCGGCGATTCGAGAGCGGTTCCCCGACGACGCGGTCGTCGGCGAGGAGGACGACGAACTGAAGACCGTCCCCGAGTCGGGCTACGCGTGGATTATCGACCCGATAGACGGGACGCAGAACTACACGCGGGGGGCCCGCGAGTGGGTGACGAGCGTCGCCGTCGTCGAGAACCAGACGCCGATTGCGGCGGTGAACGTCTCGCCCGAGACGGGAGACACCTACGTCGCGACGGCGGCGCGCGTCGAGCGGAACGGCCGACCCATGACGGTCAGCGACGAATCGAACACCAGCGCCTTTCTCGTCTCCTCGACGCTCCGGTATCAGGTGGGCGACCGGCCGGGAATCGAACGGCTCTCGGGCGATATCTTCGGGACGTTCGGTGAGATGCGAAAGCTCGGGACGACGCAGCTGACGCTGTCGCGACTCGCCGACGGGTCGATAGACGCGGTCATCGGATTCGACGAACACCCGAACGCGTGGGACACGGTCGCGGGGGTCTACCTCGTCGAGCGGGCGGGCGGAACGGTGACCGACATCCACGGGAACGCCTGGGGACCGGGACAGCCCGGTCTCGTCGCGTCCAACGGGCACGCACACGACGAGGTGCTCGAAGCGGCGCAGGCGGCGTTCGAGGAGACCCGATAACGGCGCAAACGGCATCACGCGGCATCGCGCCGACCCAAACCGAGTCCGTGGCGACGTGGGCGTGACCGCGACCTCGACCCTGGGCCCCGACCGACTGAATTACACGGTTACGCCTGTAATGGAGATGCGGACGAGAGACCGACGACGACCGGGAACCGTCAGGCGACCGGGAAGGTATATCAACTCAAATATAGTTCTGAGCGCGGGAAGCCGCACAGGGGACCGACCTCGGACGGACGGCGCGGCCGCAGCGCGCCGACGGATGAGACGGCAAACGAGCCGGGTTGTTCACCCGCCGACGGATCTACTTAAACGTTCACGCGTCCGAAAACCGAGCCGAGATCGGTCGTCTCAGCCGCTCAGTCGCCCGTGAAACCGACTCTCACGCGTCTCGGAAGACTCGGCGTTCCTAACTTCCGAATACGTATATATGAACGAGCCGGTCACCCCGCAGCGGCCACGATGATTCCGACCCGCACAGGTCGTAATAATCATAGATAACCATGTTAACTATTGACAATCAAAGCGCGAGCACATAAACGTTCGACTCCGCGGAACGCTCGGAGCACCGACCAGTCGGGGAGTGTAACGGGTACGCGAGCGTGCAGCGCCGGTGTCGCGGCCGTCGCGAGGGCGACAGTAGTCGTGACGGAGGTACATCTTTAAGCCCAGACCGTAGATTCCCCTCCATGAATAGACACGACCCGTCCGGCGTGCTCAAGACGACAGCCGCCTCCTTGGCGCTCGTCGACCACATCCTCGAACTGGAGGGGGCCACGATGGGCGAACTGGTCGAGGCGACCGACCTCGCGAAGAGCACCGTCCACGCTCACCTCAAGACGCTCGCGGAGTACGGCTACGTCGTGAACGTCGACAACGAGTACCACCTCGGGGCGAAGTTCTGCCACCTCGGAGACTACGTCAGGACGCGCAAGGACTACTACCGCGTCGCCCAAGAGACCGTCTCGTGGCTCGACAGCGAGTCGTCGATGGACGCGGACTTCGCGGTCGAAGAACACGGTCGCATCGTCTCGCTGTACGGCGACCTCGAATTCGCCAACACGCCGCGCTTTCTCATCGACGGCAGCCCGTTTCACGTCCATACGACGTGTTCGGGCAAGGCGATTATCGCGGAGTACCCGGAGACGCGAGTGCGGGAAATCATCGACCGCTGGGGGCTGCCGGCGGCGACGGACGACTCCATCACGACCGAAGACGAACTGTTCGCGGAGTTGGCGACCGTCCGCGAGCAGGGCTACGCCGAAAACAGCGGCGAGGCGGTCGAGGGGTTTTGGGCCATCGGCAAAGCCGTGAAGTCGCCGCGAGGCGAGGTGTACGGGTCGCTGAATCTGAGCGGTCCCGCCTACGTCATCGACGAGGAGACGCGGGCGACGCAGGTCGAACTGCTCGAACGCGCAGCCGAGCGGTTCGAACAGGGCGTCGCGGAACTGTATCAGACCCAAGCGAACGAGCCGAACGAAGAGTGAAAACGAGGGCGAGAGGGTCGGTGAAGCCGTCGGGCGAAGGGGAATGCAGACGCGTTACGCCGGGACGTTTCCGGACGGGACGACGCCGTCGTCGGTCCAGCCGCGACGCTCGTAGTACGCGTCGAGCGCCGCCTCGAACCCGTCTAGCTCGTCGGCGTACGGGAGCGTGTCGTCGCCGCGGTCGAAGCCGCGCTGGTTGTTGAAGTGGCGTTCGAGCGTGACGATGCGGTCGCCGACGGCCAGCAGGTCCTCGAAATCGGCTCCGAACAGCATCTCGTAGCGTTCGGGCGTCATGAAGTCCCGCGAGAACTTGCAGACGATGCCGCTGTCGTTGAGCGCCATCTGGTTTTCCTTCTCGATGAGGCGCTTGGGTTTGCCCTCGAACCCCTCCGGCGGGTAGGCGTCGTCCTTGCCGACCAGCGGGTACTCCTGCGAGTAGAACACCGCGTACATGTGGTCCGCGCCGCGGTTGGCGACGGCGTACGACAGTCCCTGTCCGTGGAGGACGCGGCCCTCGTGGGCGGCGAAGTCCATCCCCTTGACCGTCCAGTTCTCCACGCCGAGGTCGTCGTGCACGCGGGCGATGCCCTCGGCGAGGTCGTCGCCGACGCCCTCACGGAGCGCGATTTTCTCCACGAGGTCGTGGATGAGGTCGGTGTTGCCGAACTCGTCTTCGCTGGCGAGGTAGGCCGCGACGGTGTTGCCGGCCGAGATGGCGTCGAGACCGTAGCGGTCGCACAGCTCGTTCGACTTCATCACTTCCACGATGTCGTCGACGCCGGAGTTCGACCCGAACGCCATGGTGACTTCGAACTCGGGCCCCTCGGTCTCGACGCCCGCCGCCTCGTCTCTCGTGGGGAGCTTACACGCGAACGCGCAGGCCGAGCAGGTTCCCTTCTTGTACTTCTTCTGCTCGATGGCGTCGCCGTTGATGCCCTCCGCGCCCTCGAAGTGACGCTCGGAGAAGTAGTACGACGGGAGGCCGTCCATCTCGTTGGCGAGGTCCAGCACGGCGACGGTCCCCTGCCGCTTCATGATGTGGTCGTCGGTGGCGGCCTCGCGGTGAATCTCCATCTGCGACGCCGGAATCTCGATGTCGGGCGCGGCATCGCCGCCGAACGTGAGCGCCTTCACGTTCTTCGACCCGAGGACGGCACCGAGGCCGCCGCGGCCGAACGCGCGCTCCTCGCTCGTCATGATGGAGGCGAAGCGCACGAGGTTCTCGCCGGCGGGGCCGACGACCATCGTCCGGTCGGCTTCGATATCGTGTTCGTCGTCGAGGTACGCGACCGTCTCGGGGACCGTCGCGCCGGCGAGGTCCGGGACGGCCTCGAACTCGACGCCCTCGTCTGTGACGTGGAGGACGACCAGTTCGTCGCTCACGCCCGCGAGTTCGACCGCCGAGTAGCCCGCGTCAGCGAAGTTCCGCGAGACGAACCCGCCGGCGTTCGACGAGCAGAGGCCGCCGGTCAAAGGCGAGACGCTGGTGCAGTTCGTGCGGCCGGTGAAGCTCATGTTCGACGCCTGCATCGGGCCGGTACTGAAGTACACCCGGTTGTCCGGGCTGAACGGGTCCACGTCGAAGGGAACGCGCTCGTGGGCGAGTCGAGTGGCGACCCCGCGCCCGCCGACGTAGGATTCGAGAATCCCGTCGATGTCTTCCGTCCGACTCGTCTCGTCCCCCAGGTCGACCGTGAGAAGCGGACCTTTTGCGTGTAACATTGGAAAAAGAAGGAGTTGCCTCGCACAAATCCATTGTGGTTACTGTTGTGTCGCTAACCAAATCACCGCGGGAGGTCGACTTCGAAACCGGATACTGTGTACGTTATCAATAGGAATCGTGGACAAATTATTTATGACTGTTCTGCATGGGTTGAGGCATGGTCGCAGACCCGCCGATTCACGAGTTGCACTTCGACGACGCGCCGAGCGTGGACGACGTTCCGGGGCCGAAGTCGACGCGACTCCTCGAAAAGCAACAGCGAATCGACAGCAGCGCCGTCTCGTACCCCGAAGACATCCCCATCGCGTTCGACAGCGGGAAGGGCGCGACGGTGCGCGACGCCGACGGCAATACCTTCATCGACATGTTCGCCGGTATCGGCGTGCTGAACGTCGGACACTCGAACCCGTACGTCCTCGAGGCGGTCCACGAGCAGACGGACAAGTTCGTCCACACCGTCGACTTCCCGACCGAGGCGCGGCTCGACCTCATCGAGAAGCTGGACGAAATCGCGCCCGCGGGACTGCGCGGGAACAACCGCGTCGTCTTCGGCGGTCCGACGGGGAGCGACGCCATCGAGGCGTCCATCAAACTCGCCAAGTACAACACCGAAGGGACCGGTCTCGTCGCCTTCCGCGGCGCGTACCACGGCGCGACGAGCGGCGCGATGAGCCTCACCGGCAACAAGAAGTTCAAGGGCGACTACTCGCCGCTCCTCCCCGACGTGGTCCACGCGCCCTACCCGAACACGGTCGAGATGGGTAAAGGCCCGCAGGAGGCGGTCGACCACTGTCTCGAAGAGGTCAAGGCCATCTTCGAGGACCCCTACGGCGGCCTCGCCAACCCGGCGGGCATCTTCGTCGAACCGATTCAGGGCGAAGGCGGCGTCGTCACCCCGCCGAAGGGATTCCTGAAGGGTCTCCGCGACATCGCCGACGACAACGACGTGCCGCTCGTGTTCGACGAGATTCAGAGCGGTCTCGGTCGCTCCGGCAAGTGGTGGGCGAGCGAGTGGTACGGCGTCACGCCGGACGTGATGACCTCGGCGAAGGCGCTCGGCGGGACCGGCTTCCCGCTGTCGGCGACCATCTACCACGAGGACCTCGACACGTGGGGGTCGGGCGACCACGCGGGCACGTACCGCGGCCACGTCGTCGGGATGCGCGCCGGCACCCGCGCCATCGAGTACATCCAGGAACACGACCTCCTCGCGCACGCCCGCGACCTCGGCCAGTACATCCGCGGCCGGCTCTCGGAGGTCGCGGAGGACAACCCCCGAATCGTGGACGTTCGCGGGAAGGGCCTGTTCATCGGCGCGGAGTTCGTCGACGCCGAGGGCAACCCCGACGGCGAGGCGGCCGACGCGCTCCAGCAGTACTGCTTCGAGCGCGGCGTACTGGTGTGGAAGGCCGGCCGGCACGGCAACATCCTGCGACTGCTCCCGCCGCTCGTGCTCACCCACGACCTCGCGGAGACGGCGCTCGACGTCATCACCGACGGCATCGAAGCGGTCACGGCCGAAACGCAACGAGTCTAACCACGGTCGAACACCACGATGCCACCCGAACGAGTCATCACGGACGACGCCCCGCGTACGGATAACCCCTACTCGCAGGGCGTCGTCGCCGGCGACACGCTCTACGTCTCGGGCTACGGCCCGGTCGACCCCGAGACGGGTGAGGAGATCGACGGCGACATCGAAGCACAGACCGACCGCGTGCTCGACAACATCGCGGCCGTCGTCTCCGAGGCCGGCGGCGACGGCCTCGACGACGCGGTGAAACTGACGGTGTACGTCACCGACCTCGACGACTACGAACGGGTGAACGAGGCGTACGGCGCGCGGTTCGACGAGGTGCCGCCGGCCCGCGTCTGCGTCGAGGTGGCGCGACTCCCCGGCGACGTGCGAGTCGAGATGGACGCGATAGCGTATCTCGGATAGGTCGCGGATGCGGGGACGGGGCGCGGGGACGCACCCGCGCGACCGCCGAGGTTCCGGGGACCGGCGACCCGCCGGTCAGTCGTTCAGGTCGTCGACTCGGCGGTCGCGCCGCTCGTTCGCGGCGTCGATTCGCTCGACGAACTCGGACATCTGCGCTTTCATGTCGGCGCGCAGGTCGGTCGCAGAGAAGTCGTCGGACTCCGCGAGGAGCCTGACGAACGCCTGTAACTCCTCGTCTGTGAGCTGGTCGAACGCGCCGCGTTCGAGCTTGTCGATGACGGCGTCGACGTCGATTTGGCCGACCGGTTCGACGTTGAAATCGACCGTGACCATCCGGTAGTCGGAGCCGGCCAGTTCCTGTTCGGCCTTGTTGACGCCCTCGGCGAGCATGTCCTTGAACGGGGTGTAGTAGCCCATCGTCCCGAGGTGGAGGAAGGCGAGCATGTCGGTGATGCCCCGCGTGTACGCCTCGCGGTCGGCGGCGTCGGGGTTGAACACCGTCTCGCGGTCGCGGTCTTCGAGCGACTCGAACAGGATGGTGAAATCGAGGATGGCGTTGCGGAGGCGTCGTCGAATCCGGTTTCGCTTCTGTTTTTTCGAGTGGTCGGTGTAGTCGGTCTTCCGGCCGAGCAGGAACTCGCGGTCGCTCGGCGTGAGGATGCCGCGGCCGCGGTCGGCGGCGTAGGCGAGGTCGTCGGTGCCGTCCGTTCCGTCGGCGTCGTTTGCCATATACAGAACGCGTGTACGAATTCGATTAAGCGTTACGAACGAACCGGAAATTCGGCCGATACGGGCCGGAAATCCGGGATTCCTCGGATTCAGTCTACAATTCGTGTGAGAACGCCGGGAGCGCGCGAACGAGGCGGCACCGTTCGGAGCGAAGCGCCCGGCCACGGCGCGACGACCAACCGAAATCGAACCGACCACCGATTTTTCGACCGTTTGTAAACGGATTCCGTTCTCGACGTCACCGATAACCACAAATTTTATGGTAATGTTTGCACTTGTCGTGACGTAAGACACCAGGTAGCATGGTGTCCGTCGGAGCGATAGCATGACAGACCACATTACAGCACACGGGTGCAACGGTCATCGTGGCGCACAGTTCGGGGCGCGGGCCTCGACCAGTCAGTCGGGAGGTGACGGCTCCGTGCGGACGGAGTCGAGAGGCGCGGTCACTCACGGGGGGTGTCGGCGGTGAGTTCCTCCAACGGCGCGGTCAGCGAGTTCCTCGACGAAATCGAGCCGGTGATATTCGCGTTCGGCGCGGCGATAACGCTGCTTTTCGTCGGCGCGTTCAGCCTCAATCCCGAAGGCTCCTACGAGTTCGTCCTCGGGATTCGCCGGTGGATTCTCGCGACGTTCAACTGGTTCTTCCTGATAGCGATGCTCGGGTTCGTCCTGTTCTTGGGCTTCGTCATCTTCGGGCCGTGGGGGAACCTGAAGCTCGGTGACGAGGACCCCGAGTACGGCTTCCTCTCGTACTTCGCGATGATGTACTCCGCCGGCCTCGCGGCGGGCATCGTCTTCTGGGGCCCCGCGGAGGCGCTGTTCCACTACTCGACGGTCCCGCCGCTGTACGGGGCCGAGGCCCAGTCCTCGGCGGCGATGCCGCTTGCGGTCCAGTACTCTATCTTCCATTGGAGTCTGACCCAGTGGTCGTGTTTCACCGTGATGGGTCTCGCCATCGGCTACTTCGTCTACAACTACGACGCGCCGCTTCGCGTGTCGGCGGTCCTGACGCCGATTCTCGGTGCGGACAACGTCGACGGCGCGATAGGGAAAACCGTCGATATCCTCGCCGTGTTCGCGACCCTCGGCGGCGTCGCAACCTCGCTGGGCTTCATCGGAAGCCAGTTCATCACCGGCCTGAACTTCCAGTGGGGAATCCAACTTGGCGACGTGGGAACCATCCTCGTCATCACGGGCATGGTCGTCATCTTCACCATCTCGTTAGTGCTGGGCGTCGACAAGGGGATTCGACGGCTCTCGAACTTCAACATGGTCGTGTTCGGCCTATTGATGCTCGCGACGCTGATATTCGGGCCGACCTTCCGCATCCTCGAACTCGGTACGCAGGCGACCGGCGGCTTCGTCGGTGACTTCTTCCAGATGAGCCTGTTCACGCAGGCCACCGCGACCAGCGCCAGTAAGTGGGTCAACGCGTGGACCGTCTTCTACTGGCTTTGGCCGCTCGCGTGGTCGCCCTTCGCGGGGCTGTTCATCGCCCGCATCTCGCGCGGTCGGAGCGTCCGCGAAGTCGCGTTCGCCGGCATCGGCGCGACCTCGCTCGCGACGGTCCCGTGGTTCGCCATCGTCGGCGGCGCGGGCGTCATCATGCAGCACACGGGCGCGGCGAACGTCCTCGGTCCGGTCTCGGAGTACGGCGAGGCGGTCTCGGGGTACGTCCTCTTCGGCAATCTCCCCATCGCCGGGCCGCTCCTCCTGTTCGCGTTCCTCGTGCTCGTGACGACGTTCTTCGTCACCTCGGCCGACTCCTCGACGCTCGCGGTGTCGATGATGACCACCGGCGGGAAAGAAGAGCCGTCCGCGCTCAACCGCATCTTCTGGGCCGTCCTCCAGGGCGCGGTCGCGTCCATCCTGATGGTCGTCGGCGGCGTGAACGCCTTGCAGTCCGCGGCGATTATCACGGGCGCGCCGTTCGCGATTATCTGCGTGATAGCGACGCTCGGACTCATCCGAACCTTCCAACAGGACTACGGCAGCCTCCTCCTCCAAGACGAGACGCGCCTCTGGGGGAAGTCGGAGTCGACCGGCGGGCAAGCGCCGGCCGTGAACGTCTCCAGCCACGACGACGACTGACGCCGAGTCCAGCCGACCGCAGTTCCGTCCCCGTCGCCGTCCGTCTCCGTTCTCTGCGCTCGGTTCCCATCGCGAGCGCCGCCGGCGCGGTCGATACGGCCGACGCGAATAGACCAACACGGTCGTCCCTGAGATACCAAGTTTTAATGTATGGCATTAACAAATCCTGTGTATGAATCGGGATACCGCAGAGCCGGACGCAGCAGCGCTGCCCGGACCCAACGCCGAGAAGTGGGTCGAGTTCCACCACGAACACGCCGCGCCCAGCGAGTACTCCCACGAGTTCGTCTGGGACGTGACCGCCGAGGCCGACGGCCCGTTCGTCACCGACGTGGACGGCAACGTCCTCTTGGACTTCACCTGTCACATCGGGGCCGCCCCGCTCGGCTACAACAACGAGAAGGTGCTGTCGAAACTCCGGGAGTTCGACCTCGTCGAGCCGATGAAAATCGCCGGGCAGGACATGTACTTCGGAGCCGGTCCGGACCCCGAGACGGCCGAGTTCCCCGGGGCGAGCCACCTGATGGACAAGCTCACCGACGTGTCCTCTCACTACGGGATGGACACGGTGTTCCTGTCGAACTCCGGGGCCGAAGCCGTCGAGAACGCGATGAAGATAACGCACGACCACGAGGCCCCCGCGAAGTACGGCTACGCCTTCGAGGGGAGTTTCCACGGCCGGACGCTCGGGACGCTCTCGCTCACGAAGTCGAAGGAGGTCTACACCCGCCACTATCCGCAGGTCGCGGGCATCGAGACGGTGCCGTTCTGCGCGGATTCGGGCTGTTCGGGGGACGACGACGCCTGCGACTGCGGCTTCTTCGCGGGCGACGGCTCGCGGTTGCGGAACTCCCTGTCGCCGGAGGGCGGCCACGTCAACCCCGACGAGGTCGCCTTCGCGATTCTCGAACCGATTCAGGGCGTCGGCGGCTACCGCTTCCCGAGCGAGGCGTTCATGGCCGAGGTGGGCGACGTCTGCGACACCTACGACATCCCGCTCGTCGTGGACGAGATTCAGTCGGGCGTCGGCCGCACCGGCGAGATGTGGGCCGCCGACCACTACCCCATCGAACCCGACGTCATCGCCAGCGCGAAGGGACTCCGCGTCGGCGCGACCGTCTCGCGGACCGACGTGTTCCCGACCGAGAAGAACCGCCTCGGGTCGACGTTCGGCGGCGGCGACCTGCTCGCGTCGATGCAGGGCGCGCTCACCCTCGACGCCATCGAGGAGTACGACCTGCTCGACAACGCGACCGAGCGCGGCCGGCAGGCGAGGGAACTCCTCGCCGACGACGCGCCCGACCACGTGGTCGACGTGCGCGGCAAGGGCCTGATGCTCGCCGTCGAGTTCGACACCAAGAAGCGCCGCGACGCCGTCGTCGAGGCGGCGCTCGACCGCGGCCTGCTCACCCTCGGCTGCGGGAAGAAGACGATTCGCCTCCTGCCCCCGCTCGACTCCACCGAGCGCGAAATCGAACTGGGCGTGGGTATCTTCTGCGAGGCGATGGACGCCGTGGCGACCGAAGCGGTCGCGTGAGGGTCGGCGTCGCCAGCGAACAGCACAGAAGAGATGCAGGCCCGAGAGGGGCCACCCCCGTTTTTCCGGACGCGTCAGGATGACTCAGTAGACTCGCCGCGCTCGTCCAGCGAGTGCGAAGCGACTTCGACTCCGTCAAGCGCCGAAAGCGAGTCGAGGACGTCCGCGAGGTGGTCCGGGCCGCTCCCGTCGAGTCGGACCTCGACCGGAACCCGATTCGGCGCGTCGGACGCGGTTCGGGCGGCGCGCTCGACGCTGTCGAGTTCGGCCCCCGAGGCAGCGACTGCCTCGGAGAGGTCGCCCAGCGTCGCCGGCCAGCCGTCGAGTTCGAGGCGGGCTTCGACGGCGCGCCCGAGCGCCTGCATCCCGACGCGAGTCAGTTCGGCGTGTTCGGAGAGGCCGACGTTGCCGCCGGAGACGACGGCCGCGACGCGCTCGTCCTCGACATCGACCGCGCCGGAGAGCAGCGCGGCGACCGGGGCCGCGCCGGCCGGTTCGGTGACCGTCTTCGCCCGCTGCGCGAGGACCGTCGTGGCGACCGCGAGGTCCGTGTCGTCGACCGAGACCACGTCGTCGACGCGGTCGCGGACGACCGCGAAGGTCCGCTCTAACAGTCGCGCGTCGGCGATGCCCTCGGCGACGGTATCGACCGCCGAGAGCATGCGAATCTCGTCGGCCTCCAGCGAGGGCTTGGCGTGGGCCGCGCCCTCGGGTTGGACGCCGATAACTCGCACCTCGGGGTCCCGCGCCTGCATCGCGGTGGCGATGCCCGAGATGAGCCCGCCGCCGCCGATGGAGACGAGAACCGCGTCCACGCCGGGCGCGTCGGCCGCGATTTCCCGCCCGACGGTTCCCTGCCCGGCGATGACGGCCGCGTCGTCGAAGGGGTGGACGAACTCCAGTCCCTCGTCCTCTGCGAGTCGCAGGGCGTGTTCGTACGACTCCTCGTACAGTTCTCCTTCGACGACGACGTCCGCGCCGTAACCGCGGGTCGCGTCGATTTTCACCGCCGGCGTGATTTCGGGGACGACGATGGTCGTGTCGATGTCCAATAGGTCGCCCGCGAGTGCGACGCCCTGCGCGTGGTTGCCGGCGCTGGAGGCGACGACGCCCCGCTCGCGCACCGACTCGGGGAGTTGCGCCATCGCGTTGTACGCGCCGCGAATCTTGAACGACCCCGTCCGCTGGACGTTCTCCAGTTTGAGGTCGACCCGCTCGGCCCCGCAGCGGTCGGCTATCGTCCGCGAGCTATCGAGCGGCGTCCGGTGGACCACGCCGTCGAGGCGCTCGTGGGCGTCCGCCACGTCGTCGGCGGTGACGATTTCGGACGCCGGCGGTGCCGACTCGCCGGTGACGCGCCCGTCGCTCATCGGTTCGCTCTCGCCCCGACTGTCGGTGCCGACTCGAACCCCGCGACCGACAGAATCGACCGCGTGAGCACGTCGACGCCGGTTTCGAGGCTTCGTTCGTCCACGTCGAACGTCGCGGTGTGGTGGCTCGTCGGATGGTCGGTCCCGACGATAGAGTAACAGGCGAGGCCGCCGTCGCGCTGGACGCGCTCCATGAGGAACGTCGCGTCCTCGCTCGCGCCGAAGTCGGCGGTCTGGACGACGCGGTCGACGCTCTCGACGGTCTCGGCCGCGTCGGCCACAGCCTCCACGAGTTCGGGGTCGCTGTCGGCCCGGGGACTCTCGCTGACCACGTCGACCGTCGCCTCGCAGCCGTGCAGTTCGGCGGCCTTCTCGAACCGCCGGCGGAGTTCGGACTTCGCGTACTCCATGAGTTCAGTCGTCTCGCCGCGCGCCTCGGCGACGGCCTCGACCTCGTCGGCGATGACGTTGCTCGCGGTGCCGCCTTCGACCCGACCGACGTTGACGCGAGTCATCCCGTCGGAGTGTCGCGGGATGCCGTAGACGCTCTCGATGGCCGTTCCGAGCGCGTGGATGGCGTTCGCGCCGGCCTCCGGCGCTTTTCCGGCGTGGGCGGTCGTCCCCTCGATTTCCGCGTCGATGTGGCACATGGCGAGCGGTTTCTCGATGCCGGCGACGACTTCGCCCGTCGGGTGGTCGAGGCCGACGTGGACCGCGAAGAAGTAGTCGATGCCGGCGGCGTACTCGCTTTTCGCCATGGGCGCGCCGCCCCCCGAAACCTCCTCTGCCGGCTGGAAGAACACGGCGAGGCGACCCGAAAAGTCGCTCTCCTTGACGGCTTCGAGCGTCGCCAGCCCCCACGTCATGTGGGTGTCGTGGCCGCAGGCGTGCATCGTCTCGCCCGTCTCCGAGCGGAAGCCCTCGGCGGCGGGGTCGTGGCCCGCGTCGTCCGACTCCTCGATGAACAGCCCGTCGATGTCGACCCGGAGACCGACCGTCGGTCCCTCGCCGCGGTCGAGGACGGCGACACAGCCGGTCGTCCCGCCGCGGAGGGGTTCGAGAAGCTCCGGGTCGGTCCCGCGGTCGAGCGCCCGCTCGTACCACTCGTCGAGCCGGTCGTCGCTCGGGACGGCCATCCGGTCTGCGGGGTCGTAGGCGTCCGCGCCGACGGCGAGTTCGTCCACGCCGACGGCGCGGAGTTCCTCGACGAGCCGCGCGGTCGTCCGGAACTCGCACCAGCCCGGTTCGGGGTGGCGGTGGAGGTCTCTGCGAAGCTCCGCTAATCGCGCTCGAACGGCGTCAGCCATGCGTACACGTACCACCCGCCACCCACTTAAGTATAAACGGTATCCGTGGACACCGGCTACACAAAAAGACTAAGGGAGCGTCACCCAATCGATGTAGCAACCGCGCCCGCGACGCGCGCGACCGATATCATGACCGAGACAGACATCGTCGTCCTCCGCGAGGGGACCGAGGGCCTTTCGATGGAATCGTACGCCGACGCGCTCCGCGAGCGCCTCCCGGACCGGACCGTGACGCTCGCCCGGACGCCGAAACAGGAACGCGAACTCGTCGTCGACGCCCGCGTCGTCACGGGCATCACGATAGACGAGGACCTGCTGGACCGCGCCGACCGCCTCGAACTGTTCGCCTGCACGTTCGCCGGCACCGACCACGTCCCGATGGACGCGCTCGCGGACCACGGCGTCGCCGTCACCAACGCCGGCGGCATCCACGCGCCGGGCATCGCCGAGCAGGCCATCGGCAACATGCTCGTGTTCGCCCGCCGACTCCACGAGGGCTGGCGGCGCAAAGAGCGCGCCGAGTGGCGGCACTTCCAATCGGGCGAGTTCACCGACAGCACGGTGACGATTATCGGCCTCGGCTCCATCGGGCAGGCCGTCGCCCAGCGCTTGCAGGGCTTCGAAGTGGAGACCATCGGCATCCGCTACACCCCGTCGAAGGGCGGGCCGACCGACGAAGTCGCCGGCTTCGACTCCGACGCGATTCACGACGCGCTCTCCCGGAGCGACTACGTCGTGGTCGCGTGCCCGCTGAACGACCTGACCCGCAGGCTCATTGGGGACGCGGAGTTCGCCACGATGCCGACCGACGCCGTGCTCGTCAACGCCGCCCGCGGCGGCATCGTCGACACCGACGCGCTCGTGTCGGCGCTGCGGTCGAACAAGATTCGCGGGGCCGCGCTCGACGTGACCGACCCCGAGCCGCTCCCCGCCGACCACCCACTGTGGGGACTGGAAAACTGCCTCATCACGCCCCACACGGGCGGCCACACGCCGAAGCACTGGGACCGCCTCGCCGACATCGTCGCCGGGAACCTCGGGCGGCTCGACGAGGGCGAGGAGCTGGAGAACCAAGTGCTGGCCGCCGAGTCGAACTGACTCCCGATGGCGACGCAGGAACGTCCGGACGACTCCAGCGACGGCCAGCGGACCGACCCGTCAGCCGACCCCGGCGACGACCCGCGCGCCGACTACGACTACGTCGGCGGCGACACCGACCGCGAGGCGCTCGTCCGCGACCTCGAACGCCTCGTCGACGGCGACGTGCGATTCGACGAGTACACCCGACAACTGTACGCGACCGACGCCTCAGCGTACGAGGTGCTCCCCGTCGGCGTCGTCATGCCGACCTCGACCGCCGACGTGGCGGCCGTCGTAGAGTACTGCGCCGACCGCGAGATTCCCGTCCTCCCCCGCGGCGGCGGCACGAGCCTCGCCGGACAGGCCGTCAACGAGGCGGTCGTCCTTGACCTCTCGCGGCACATGGACGGGGTCCAGTCGGTGGACTCCGAGGCGGCGACGGCGACCGCGCAGGCCGGGGTTACGCTCGCGGACCTCAATAACTCCGCGGCCGACCATGGTCTCACTTTCGGCCCGGACCCCGCCGCGGGCGACCGGAGCGTCCTCGGGGGCGCTATCGGCAACAACTCCACCGGCGCGCACTCCCTGAAGTACGGCAAGACCGACTACTACGTCGAGGAGTGCGAGGTCGTCCTCGCCGACGGGAGCGTCCACCGCTTCGACGAGATGCGCGTGGCCGAACTCCGGGAGAAGGCCGACCCCGAGAGCGACGCGTGGGGTTCCGACGGGCCGCAGAGTCCGCTTCTCCCCCGAATCTACGCCGAGGTCGTCCGCGTGCTCGACGAGGAACGAGCGGAGATAGACGCCCGCTACCCGGACCTCAAGCGCAACGTCTCGGGCTACAACCTCGACGCGCTGGTCGAGGAGGCCCGCGGGGAGCGCCCGCTGGCCGACGGGACCGGAACCGACCCGGACTGCGGGTCGGGGACCGTGAACCTCGCGCGCCTGCTCGCCGGGAGCGAGGGGAGCCTCGCCGTCGTGACCGAGGCGACCGTCTCGCTCGAACCGCTCCCGGAGACGAAGGCGGTCGCGCTCCTCACCTACGAGGACGTGTTCGACGCCGCCGCCGACGTGGCCCCCATCCTCGACCACGACCCCGCGGCGGTCGAACTCATCGACGACGTGCTCATCGACCTCGCGCTCGACACCGCCGAGTTCCACGACGTGGCCGCGTCGCTCCCCGACGGGACCCGCGCGGCCCTGCTGGTCGAGTTCTACGCCGACTCCGACGCGGACGGCCGGCGGAAAGTTGCCGACCTGCTGACGGCCCGCGCGCCCTCGGTGACGCCGGAGGCGACGCCGTCTTCGGGCGTCGGCGTCGACGACGACGCCCGCGCGTTCGACGCGCTGGAAGCCCACGACGAGGCGGCGCGCGCGGGGCTCTGGGAGATGCGCAAGGCCGCCGCGCCCATCCTGCTCTCGCGGACGACCGACGAGAAGCACATCTCGTTCATCGAGGACTGCGCCGTCCCGGCCGACGAACTCCCGGGGTACGTCGAGCGCTTCCGCGAGGTCATCGACGACCACGACGCCAACACGAGTTTCTACGCCCACGCGGGGCCGGGCGTGTTGCACGTCCGCCCGCTCGTCAACACGAAGACGCTCGACGGCCTCGACTCGTTCGAGACCATCGCCGACGAGGTGACCGACTTCGTCGTCGAGGCCGGCGGGTCGGTGTCGGGCGAACACGGCGACGGCCGCGCGCGAACCCAGTGGAACCGCAAACTGTACGGCGACCGCCTCTGGAACGCCTTCCGCGACCTCAAGACGGCGTTCGACCCCGACTGGATCCTGAATCCGGGGCAGGTCTGCGGCGACGTGTCGATGACCGAGAACCTCCGGTTCGACCCCGACTACGAGTTCGACGCCGGCTTCGACCCCGAGCTCGAGTGGGACACCGAAAACGGCTTTCAGGGGATGGCGGAACTCTGCCACGGCTGCGGCGGCTGTCGGGGCGACCAGTCGACCACCGGCGGCGTGATGTGTCCGACCTACCGCGCCACGGAAGAGGAAGGATTGTCGACCCGCGGTCGCGCGAACATGCTCAGACAGGCGATGAGCGGCGACCTCGACGCCGACGCGACGGACACCGAGTTCATGCGCGAGGTGCTGGACCTCTGTGTCGGCTGTAAGGGCTGTGCCCGCGACTGTCCGAGCGAAGTCGACATGGCGAAACTCAAAGCCGAAGTCGAACACGCCCACCACCAGCGCGAGGGTGCGAGCCTCCGAGACCACCTGTTTGCCGAGGTGGACCGGCTGAACGAACTGGGGTCGCGACTCGCTCCGCTTTCGAACTGGGCGGCGAAGGTGCCTGGCGCGCGGACGGTCATGGAGAAGACCGTCGGCATCGCCCGAGAGCGGTCGCTCCCGACGTTCCACCGCGAATCGCTGGAAGACTGGTTCGAGGCGCGCGGCGGCGCTCGCGTCCCCGAGGCCGAGGCGACCGACAAGGTGCTTCTGTTCCCGGACAGCTACACCAACTACAACCACCCCGACGCGGGGAAGGCCGCGGTCCGCGTCCTCGAAGCCGCCGGCGTCCACGTCTCGATTCCCGACGACGTGACCGCGACCGGCCGCCCGGCCCACTCGAAGGGCTTTCTCGACCGGTCGCGGGCGCGCGCCGAGACGAACGTCGACGCGCTCGCGCCCCGCGTCGAAGCCGGCTGGAGCGTCGTGCTCGTCGAGCCCTCGGACGCGGTCATGTTCCAGTCGGACTACCTCGACCTACTTTCGAGCAAGGACGCCGAGCGCGTCGCCGCCGAGACCTACGGCATCATGGAGTACCTCGACGCGAAGCGTCTCGTGGAGGACCTCGACCGCGACGCCTCGGCGGGCGCGGACGACGAGACGCTGACGTACCACGGTCACTGCCACCAGAAGGCGACGCGGAAGGACCACCACGCTGTCGGTGTCCTCCGGCGCGCCGGCTACGACGTGGACCCGCTCGATTCCGGCTGTTGCGGGATGGCCGGGAGCTTCGGCTACGAGGCCGAACACCACTCGCTGTCGACGGCCATCGGCGGCATCCTCGCGGACCAGATTAGCGGGAACCGCGGCGACACCGTCGTCGCCCCCGGCGCGTCGTGTCGGACCCAACTGGAGGACGTGGACGGCGCGGCCGACGACCCGCCGCACCCGATAGAGAAGGTCTCCGAAGCGGTCGCTGACTGAGACGCGCGCCGAAAAAGAACCGCGAGTCGTGTCAGCTTTCGCCCGACGCGCAGTCGCTCAGGGCCAGAGGCCCCGCGTCTCCTTCGCGCCGCCGATGCGAGAGAGCGCGACGACGTACGCCGCGTCGCGCCACGTCAGGTCGCGTTCTTCGACGTGTTCGCGGACCGCGTTCCACGCCTTGAGCATCTCCGATTCGAGTTCCTCGTGGACGCGTTCGAGCGACCACTGGCGGCGGTTGATGTCCTGTAACCACTCGAAGTACGAGACCGTCACGCCGCCGGCGTTGGCGAGGATGTCGGGAATGACGGGAATCCCGCGCTCTTCGAGGACGGCGTCGGCCGCGAACGTCGTCGGCCCGTTCGCGCCCTCGACGACCATCTCCGCCGAGATGGAGTCGACGTTCTCGGTCGTGATGACGTTCCCGATGGCCGCCGGGATGAGCACGTCCACGTCGAGTTCGAGCAGTTCCTCGTTCGAGAGCGACTCGGGGGCGTCGTAGCCCGACACCATGCCGGGGCGCTCGTCGTGGCCCTCGACGTCCTGCGTGTCGAGGCCGTCGGGGTCGTAGATGGCTCCGTCCACGTCGGAGACGGCGACCACCTTCGCGCCCCACTCGTCGAGGAGGCGGGCGGCGTTCGCGCCGACCGAACCGAACCCTTGGACCGCGACGGTCGTGTCTTCGATATCCCAGTCGTAGAAGTCAACGGCCTCGCGGGTGACGATGGCGACGGAGCGACCGGGAGCCTCCTCGCGGCCGTATGACCCGCCGATGACCGGCGGCTTGCCCGTCACGACGCCGGGCGTCGTCTCGCCCTGCTGCATCGAGTAGGCGTCCATGAACCACGCCATCTCCTGCGGACCGGTTCCCATGTCGGGCGCGGGAACGTCCTTCTTCGGCCCGACGACGTTGCGAATCTCCTCGGCGAAGCGGCGCGTGAGTCGCTCGCGCTCCTCGTCGGAGAGCGTCTTCGGGTCGACCGCGACGCCGCCCTTGCCGCCGCCGAACGGCAGGTCCATCACGGCGCACTTCCAGGTCATCCACATCGAGAGGCCGATGCACTCGTCGGCGGTCACTTCCGGGTGGTAGCGAAGTCCGCCCTTGTACGGCCCGCGCACGTCGTCGTGCTGGGCGCGGAAGCCGGTGAACACGTCGAGCGAGCCGTCGTCGCGGCGGAGCGGGACCGACACCTGCTGGACTCGCGTCGGGTGCTTCAGGCGCGCGACGACGCCGTCGTCCACGTCGGCGTGACTCGCCGCGCGTTCGAGTTGCCGTCGCGCGGTCGCCAGCGCCGTCTCGGGTTCGGACCCCGAGCCGCCGTCGGTGACCGCCTCGCCGTTTCGATTTTTGCCATCTTCGTTCATCATATTAGGGCTGTGACCCGGAGTCATAATTAAGTTGTGAATAGCCGGCGGGGGAAGTCGGCCAGCGGTTCCGCCCCGTCGGACGTGACGACGAACGTCTCGCTGAGTTCGACGCCGAAGTCGTCGAACCAGAGACCGGGGATGGTGTGGAACGTCATGTTCTCTTCGAGGACGGTCTCGTCGCCGGGGCGGAGGCTCGCCGTGTGTTCGCCCCAGTCCGGGGGGTAGCCCAGCCCCATCGAGTAGCCGATGCGGTCTTTCTTCTCGATGCCGTACTGAGCGATGGTGTCGCGCCACGCCTTCTCGACGGCCTCGCAGGTCACGCCGGGTGCGACCGCGTCGAGGGCGGCTTCCATCCCCTCGACGACGATGTCGGCCCGCCGGGACAGCTCTTCGGGCGGGTCGCCGACGAACGTCGTCCGTGCGAGCGGCGAGTGGTAGCGGTGGCGACAGCCCGAGAGTTCGATGATGACCGGGTCGCCGTCCTCGAACTCGCGGTCGGTCCACGTGAGGTGCGGCGTGCCGGTGTGGTCGCCAGAGGGCATCAGCGGGACGATAGACGGGTAGTCGCCGCCGTAGTCGTCGGTTCCCTCGATGAGCACCGAGTAGATTGCCTCGGCGGCCTCGTACTCGGGGACGCCCGCCTCGATGACGTCGAGGCCGGCCTGCATCGCGTTCTCGGAGATGCGGGCGGCCTCGCGCATGTAGTCGAGTTCGGCGTCGGACTTCTTGATGCGCACGCGGTTCACGAGGAGCGTCGTGTCCTCGAAGCTCGCCTCGGCGAGATTCTTTTGCAGGCGCGTGTACGACTTCGCGGTGAAGTAGTAGGCGTCCATTTCGAGGCCGACGCGAGCGTCGTCGACGCCGAGGTCCTCCAGCACGGCCGCGACGAAGTCCATCGGGTGGAGGTCGTGCGGCGACTGGACGTGGTCGTCGCTGTACGGCCGGATGCTCTCCTCGCTCAGCGTGGTCGTCGCGCGCGCGCCGTTGGCGTCCATGTCGCGGCCGACCCACACGGGTTCGTCGCGGTCCCGCGTGACCACGACGCCCTGATGGACGTAAAACGACCAGCCGTCGTAGCCGGTGAGATAGTTCATGTTCGCGGGGTCGCTCACGAAGAGCGCGTCCAGTCCCCGCTCGGCCATCCGCTCTTTGGTCCGGGCGATGCGTCTGTCGTACTCGGCGCTGTCGAATACGGCTCTTGGCATGGGAACTTCTATCGAACCATCGAATAGGGCCCGTAAAAATTTTTTGTGGACCACGGTCACGGATACTGTGTACGCTAACGCCGCGGTGGCAGTTAGTATTGTATATTATCCACATGACTATATCCGATGCAGAGGGCCACAGGTACCGGTCGTGTCTCATTACAGCCACATTAAGCCTCCAGAAATTTAAATTACCTAAACTATGTGACTAATATAGATAATCTAGATTATTTCACCAATCTATTGTGTTCCACAGATACAATTCTAACTGCCACCGGCTCACCGAGAACAGTACGCATCTGCTGGGAGCCCAATCGTTATTCCTCGCAGTCTCGGAGCGGGGGTATGGACTTCTCTATCGTCGACCTCTCGCCGGTTCCAAAAGGTGGGACCGCGACCGACGCGTACGCGAACACCGTCGAAACCGCCAAGCAAGCCGAGCGACTGGGTTACTCGCGCTTCTGGGTCGCCGAGCACCACGGCATGGCGAACACCCTCGCGGGGACGACGCCCGAGGTGTTGCTCGGCCACCTCGCCGCCGAGACGGACTCGATTCGGCTCGGTTCCGGCGCGGTGTTGCTCAACCATTACAGCCCGTTCAAGGTCGCAGAACAGTTCGGCGCGCTCGACGGACTCGCGCCCGGCCGCATCGACGCGGGACTCGGGCGGGCGAACGGGTCGCCGGCGGCGGACCAGGCGCTCGGGACGGACCGGCACGTCGAGGACCCCGACGGCGACCACGCGGAGAAAATCGAGGCCGTCGTCAACCACCTCTACGACGACTACCCCGACGAACACCCCTACGCCGACCTCGAAATCCCGCGGGGCGACGGCGACCTGCCGGTTCCGTGGGTGCTCGGGTCGAGTCCGTCGAGCGCGACCATCGCGGGCGAACTCGGACTCCCCTACTGCTTCGCGGGCTTCATCAGACCCCAGTTCGCCGTCCACTCCTTCGAGGAGTACCGCGA
The DNA here is from genome assembly GCF_000025685.1 of Haloferax volcanii DS2. GTDB lineage: Archaea > Halobacteriota > Halobacteria > Halobacteriales > Haloferacaceae > Haloferax > Haloferax volcanii. Next base: position 321,307 of record NC_013964.1, read on the forward strand.
GAGCTTCCAGTCGTCGTCGCTCGACGGCGGCATCGACGAACCACACGGCATGGTCGCGGTGAACGCCGTCTGCGCCGAGACCGACGAGGAGGCCGCGCGACTCCGCGCGGTGGCCGAGGCGTCGTACAAGCGGATGCGCCGCGGCGAGGTCGGCACGCGACCGACCGTCGAGGAGGCGATAGACGAACTCGGCGGCGTCCCCGAGCCCACGCCGGCGACCCTCGGAGCGAAGGAGTGGCCGCGCGCGATTTCCGGCAGTCCCGACACGATTTCGGGGCTGTTGGACCAGCTCGCGGAGCGCGTCGGGGCCGACGAGATGATGATTCAACACGTCGTCGGCAATCACGAAGACGGCCTCCGCTCGCACGAGCTGCTCGCAGAGGGCGTCGACCTCGTCTGACGCGCCGGTCTCCGAGACAGTCCGTCTCCCGGTCGATTCATATCCCAGTCCCCGAAATGAGAGGTGTGTCACGCCTACGTCATCTCCGGCTCGAAGACACGCCGTTCGAGGCCAGAGAGTTCTCGCTGCTCTGGCTCATCGCGCTGGCGACCTACGGCGTCGGCGACATCGTCACGACGCTGACGATTCTCTACTACGAGCGCCGGTTCGACGAGGCGAACGCCCTCCTCGTGGCGAGCACGGACGCTCTCGGACGGTGGGGGCTGGTCCTCCCGAAGCTCGCGGTGTTCCTCCTCTGTCTCGGTATCTGCGTCTACGGCGCTCGCGCCGGCGACAAGGTGCTGTACTACCTGCCGCCGGTCACGCTCGCCGTCATCGGGGCGTTCGCCACGGCGTTCAACCTCCGGCTCTTCGTCGGCTGAGCGGCGAACGACGGAAAAACGAGGCGCGAACGGCTCAGCCGGTCGCCTGTTCGAGCGCGAAGACGAACTCCACGTCGACGCTGTCGGTCTGTATCTCGTTGCCTGCCGCCTCCCGAATCTGCCACTCGACGACGAGCGACAGGGACTCCCCGCCATCGAGTCGGCCGAGCGAGACGGATTCGTTCCACACGTCGGCGAAGTCGAGATACGTCGTCTCATTTCCGAGCACGTAGGAACTCGTCCCGTTGGCCCGCTCGACGCGGAGTCTGACGGCGAGCGCCTCGTGGAGTTCGCCCTCGTCGGCTCCGCCGGTCGAATCGACCGCTAACTCGGGGCCGGAGCGACCGTTTTCGGCGGACTCGAACGGCATCGACTCCAGCGTCAACACGCCAGGGTCGCGCCCGCGGTTGGTGAGCGTCCCCGTCGAGTTGCCCGCGGAGCCGGGTGCGACCGACTGGGTGTCGAGAAGCGAGACGCCCGCCCCGCCGGAGCCGAGTTCGAGGTCGACGCCCGCCGGGGCGCTCCCGGCGGTGTTCTCGACGGTCACGTCGAACGACGCCGTCTCCTCGGTTCGGGCGACCTCGGTCGAGTCGCGGAAGAACACCGCGGTCACGGAGACGTAGCCCGTCGTGACAGTCGTCTCGCCGTCGTCGGTGGCGGCGAAGCCGGCGGTTCGGTTCCCCTCGGCGTACGTCACGTCGGAGCCGAGTGCGGTGGCGATGTCCACGGGACTCGACTCCCGGAGCGTGACGCGCCGCTCTTCCTGCCAGCCGTCGTCGGGGACCCACGCGTTCACCACGAGCACGACGCTGTCGACCGTGCCGGTCCACGAGAGCGTCCCGGTCACGGGGCCGCTGAGCGTCCCGACCGTCCCGTCGACGCTGCGGACCGTCGCCGGGTCCGCGGCCTCGACCGTGAGCGTCGGGTCGGGCGACACCGACGATTCGGCCGTCGTCGTCGTTTGACTGTCTCCGGAGCCACCACCTCCACCGCCACCGCCACTGCCACCGCCACCGCTACCGCCACCGCCGCCTCCAACGCCACCGCCAGTTCCAGCGCGTGCCGTGGTGGTCGGGGGTGGACTGCTCGTCGGCGCGGGCGTTGGCGTGGGCGACGACGGGGGCGGGTTCGGCGTTGTGGTCGCGCTCGGCGTCGACGCGGGTGTCGGGGTGTCCGGGTCTTCGAACTGGTTCGTTTCCTCCGGTGGGGCGTCCGGCGTCGGCGGCGGCGGGGGAGTCACGGTGACGGTCGGCGGCGACGGCTCGGGGTCGTCGCCACGGAGGTCCGAGAGCACGCCGTTGATACCGCGGTCGTCGAGGAAGCGTTCGATGCTTCCGGGAGCGGCAAAGCCGGTTCCGACCAGCACGATGCCGATGACGACGAAGACCATAAACACCCGGCCGACGACCTGCGAGAACTGCGGCGAGAGCGTGCCGAAAAGTTTCGCCGGCAAGAGCGAGGCGAGCGACAGCGGAAGCGGGAACAGGCTCGCACGCGGCGGGCGGTACTCGACCACCAGCGCCGTCTCGGTCGGCCGGTCGCCGGGTTCGACTTCGTCGCCGACGTCGACCGGACGCGTCTCGGTTCGCGGCCCGTCACCCTCGTCGGAAGAGGACCGCTCGCGCTCGCGTTCGACGAGCGTGGCGTCACCGTCGACGCCGACGAACGACGCCGACGACGGGTCCCAACGCCGGACCGCCCGGACGACGCCGTGGACGGGGAGGCGCTCGCCGGGGAGACAGAGGACGCGGTCGCCCCGCGAGAGACGGTCGAAGTCGACCTCCTCGAAGCACTCGGCGTCGTCGTCGCGGTCGGCCGCCGACGCGTCGACGAGGCGGCGACACCGCGTCGCCGTTCGCCGCGACCACGTCGGCGAGGGTGGCCGAGCCGCCGAAGCGGTCGTCGAGCACGTCGAGGCTCCCGACTTCGAACGTCGTCACGTCGAGGACGCCCGCGAGGTCCGCCACCGAGGCGTCCGCGTCGCCGTCGTCGCCGGCCGTGGCGTCGCTGTCGTTTTCGGTCAGCGTGAGGTCGATGTCGAGACTGCCGTCGAGCGACCCGTCGTTTTCGAGGTCGACTTCGAAAGTGTCGGTCTCGTCGCCGGGCGCGAGACCCGTGGCGCTGAAACTCGCGGAACTGGCTCCGTCGGCGAGGCTCAGCGTCCCCGCCTGAAGCGTGTTCTCGGTGCTCGATTCGTGTCGTTAAAGAGGGCGAACGTGCCCACGCCGGCGGCGGCGCTTCCCGCACCAATCGTGAGGAGCCCCCCGAGGGCGCGGCGTCGCGTGAGTTTGAATACTTTGTCTGCCATTGAGTTCTCCGTGCGGCCCACCGTACACCCACTCCCGTCCGTGATATTCTGGGTGGGGTGACCTTCAGATATCTCGACTCGATTACGTGGGAATAATGGGACACCACCATTATGCGGTATCCGGCAAAAACCGAGCGGCGTGATAGCGCTCGGCACGGGAGCGCGGAGGAACCGACGAACGCGTATCGGAGCGGTCGGTTCACCGACCGCCGCGCTCCCCGTCGAACAGTTCGGCGAAGACCTTCCGGTGGGCCGCCCGGAGGTGTTGGGTGAACGTCGACCGCGAGACGCCGATGGCCTCGGCGACTTCGGCGGCGCTCCGGCGTTTCGGGCGCTCGAAGTAGCCCGTCCGGTACGCGACTTCGAGCGACTCGCGCTGTCGGTCGGTGAGGCCGGCCAGCACGCTCGCGCCGATATCGGACTCGACGGTCCGGTAGCTCCGCGCGGTCGTAGCCGGTGAGCGTCGTCGCCGCCTCGTTGACGAGGACGACGCCGCCGTCGCGGGCGACGAAGATGGCGTCGCGGACGTTCTCGACGAGCGTCCGGTAGCGCGCCTCGCTCTCGGCAAGCGCGCGCTCGGTCCGGTGCTTGTCGACGGCCGTTCGGACGCGTGTGGCGAGCGCCGCGGCGCTGTCTCCGAGCTCGTCTTGACGATGTAGTCGTTCGCGCCGGCCGACAGCGCGCTGCTGGCGAGTCCCTCGTTGCTAGCGCCGGTAAAGAGGAGAAACGGGATGTCCGGTCGGTGCTCGCGGACCTCGGAAAGCAGCTCGATGCCCGTCCGACCGGGCATGTAGTAGTCGCTGACGACGCGCTCCACGTCGTCGGTGAGGCGGTCGAGTGCGCCCTCTGGACTGTTGGCCTCCCGAACGTCGAAGTCGGGGGCCTCCTCGCGGAGTCGCTGCACGACGAGCGCCAGCCAGTCGCGGTTATCGTCGACGAGGAGGACCGTGACGGGGTCCGCACTCGTCTCGTCTGTCGTCTCGGTCACGGCGGTTCGGCCGTCCGTGGCACATCGACCGGCATAAGCTGTTCGGGTGACGGGTCCGGGCGGCGGCCTGAGAAACATGGAATGTTCGTTTGGTTTGCGCCGACAGCGACGGGAATAATCGCTCGCAAACAGACACCTCTAAATACCAGAGCGGGCACAGAACACGCACCGATGGACGCGAGCAGCGGTCGGGCCCGGTGAGAGATGGACTGGCAGTACACCGTTTTGGTCCTTCCGACCCTCTTTGCGATGAGTACCGCGGTCCTACTCGGGGCGTACAGCCTCCGGCACATGCAGGCCCACGGGCAGTCGTCCGAGCTCGTTACCTTCTTCGCCGTGAACGTCGGACTCGCCCTCTGGACCGGGTTTGCGGCGCTCAAACTCCTGCAGACCGACCCGGCGCTGAAGCTGCTTTTCTACCGGTTTCTCTACTTCGGCGTCGCGCCGCTCGGCGCGCTCGCGTTCCTCTTTACGCTCCTCCACACCGACCGGATCAGCCGAATCACGCCCGGACTGGTCGCGGCGGTCATGACCGTGCCGGCCGTCTTTCTGGCGGTCCTGTTTGCGAATCCGAACGGCCTCGCCATCGAGGCGACGCGCCTCGTCGAGACGAACGGTCTCGTCGTCCTGCGGGTCGACGTCGGTCTCGGTCACGTCGTGTTGCAGTTGCTCTACAACGCGGTGCTCTCCGTGCTGGCTATCGTGCTCATCCTCTACGAAGCGGCCCGACTGGGTCGAACGTACATCCCGCAGGCGGTGTTGGTGAGCGTCGGTCTCGCCGCCCCGTTCGTCTTCGTCGCGTGCAGTTCGCTCGGGATCCCGCCGTTCAACAGCGACGGCGTGAACCTCGTTCCGACCTCGGCCGCAGTCACCTCCGCGGCCATCGGCATCGCGCTCTTTCGCTACCGGTTTCTCGACTTGCCGCCCATCGCCTACACGACCGCGATGGAGGAGTCGCCCGACGGCGTGTTCGTCCTCGACGCGGACAAGCGAATCGTCCACGTCAACACCCGCGGTGCGGCGCTCTTAGAGCGCTTCGGCGCGGCCGTCGGCGACCCGGTCACCGCGGTCTCGCCGGACCTCGACCTGACGACGGAACAAAACGACAGCATCGAAACCACCCGAGAGGGCGGCGAAGCGGTGTATCTCAGCGCCCGCTCCCAGCGACTCGAACGGGGCGACCAGACCGTCGGGTGGGTCATCGTCCTCCGCGACGTGACCGAGTTACACCGCCAGAAACAGACGATTCTCTCCCAAAACGAGAAGCTCACGCTCCTCAATCAGATCGTCCGCCACGACATCCGAAACGACATGGCCGTCATCCTCGGCAACGCGCAACTGGTCGAGGAGTCGGTCGACGACGAGGCGCTGCGCGAGCGCCTCGACACGATAATCAGGAACGGCGAGCACGCCACCGAACTCACGGTGAACGTCCGGAACCTCATGGCGACGATGCTCGACGACGAGGAGACGAACCGGCCGACGACGCTCGCCGGACCGCTGTGGGCCGAGGCGAGCGCGGTTCGCGACGGAACGTCCGAGGCCGCGGTCTCGCTCCCCGGCGAGCCGCCGGACGTGACCGTCGTCGCCGACGACATGCTGGGGACCGTCTTCCGCAACCTCCTCACGAACGCGGTGCGGCACAACGACGCCGACCGGGCCGAAATCGACGTGTCGGTCGAGGTCCGCGACGACGACGCGCTCGTCCGCATCGCCGACAACGGACCGGGCATCCCCGACGACCGAAAAGAGGTGGTGTTCGGCCGCGGCGAAAAGGGGCTCGAAAGCCCCGGCACCGGCCTCGGCCTCTACCTCGTCGACACCATCGTCAGCGGCTACGGCGGCGACGTGTGGGTCGAGGACAACGAGCCCCGCGGCGCGGTCTTCGTCGTCCGCCTGCGGAAGGCCTGAGAGCGGGACGACCGCGCGCCCAAACACTCAAAAAGTCAGCACGTCGATAGGAAGGCGATGCCCTCCACCGTTCTGCCCGCCGGCGTCAGCCGGTGGCGAGTGGCCGTGCTCGCGGCCGTCGCCGCCGTCCTCGTCGGTCTGGCGACGCTCACCGACGAGCCGGTCGGCCCAGTGTTCGCCGCCATGGGTCTGCTCACGCTCGTCTACATGGCGGCCGGTGCGGTCGATACCGTCCGTGAACACCCCGCCTTCCCGCTCGCTTCCGCGGTGTACACGACGTTCCTGTTCGCCGGCGGATACGTCAGCGGCGCGCTGTCGAATCTCCTGTGGGCCGTTCTCGCGGTTCTTTCGGCATTCGGCGTCGTGGTCGAGGCGTACAACTACCGGCACGGAACGAGCTATCTCCGGTTGGATTTCGAATGACGGGACCGAGCGAGACCGCCGTTTCAGGGGCGATAGCCGCCACGTCGGTCTTCGTGGGACTTGCCGTTGCCTTCGGTGGCCCGCAGGTCAACCTCGCGGCCGGCGTCGTCTGGACCGTTGCGACGGGCATGGTGCTCCTGCATCTCCGCGGGAAAGTCCGCGACGCTCGGAGCGACGAGTCGCCCGAACCGGGACCGCTCCTGCGTCTGGCCGAAATCGATTACGACCCGCGGTACGACCGCTATCTCGGTGTCCTCCTGTTCGCCCTCGGTATCGCGGCGTTCGCGGCGCTCCTCGTCGTCGACCCGTCCGGTTGGAACGCGTTGTTCCTCGTCGACGTCGGGAACTGCTGTCTGATTGCCGCGCTCGGGGCGGTCGCGCTCTCCGATAGATAGTGCGAAAATCGGAAGGACCACGTCGCAGTCCGCTGGTTTTCGAGGCGTCGGCCAAAAAGACTACTTAGGGAGCTGGCAATTTCCACATGTCCGCACGACGCTGTCTGGTCGGCGGACAGGTGACATATCTGCACAGACAGGCGGCCCATCCCGTGCCAACGGTACTCCGACCCTGCCCCCTCGGACTGCCGCCCGATGGTCCGCCCCTACATTTCTACCCGGTCATCGTCGTTCAGCGAGCGACCGGCCTGCGACTCAGTCGCGTCCCGGAGCCGCGCCCCCGGCGAGACCAGCCACGCGGGACCCGAGTTCGTCGTAGACGCGGACGACCGTACCGCGGAGCGACTCCGTCGCGAGGACGGCGAAGCCGGTGAAGATAGTCGCGAAGCCGACGACGGTGAGCGTCGAAATCGACTCGCCGAGGAGCGCCGTCCCCCCGAGCGTCGCGACGATGGGCACGGCGTAGAAGACGAGGTTGCCGCGAATCGGCCCCACGTCGTCGAGGAAGCCGAAGTAGGTGAGGTAGGCCACCGCGCCGGCGAAGACGCCGACGTAGGCGAGCGCGACGAGCGCCGTCGGAGACCACGTAGCCGCGGCGAGCGACTCGCCGGAAGCGACGCTCATGCCGTGGGTGAGCGCCGCGCTGACGGGGAGCGCCCACGCCGTGCGGACGGTGCTCGAAAGCGACGTGTCGGCCCAGCGGATGAGCACGGTCCCGAGCGCGCCGCTGACCGCGCCGAGGAAGACGACGCCCTTCCAGAGCGCCTCGCCGTCGAGCAGGTTCGCGGGGTCGACGCCGACGACGAGGCCGACGCCGAGCAGGCCGATGAGCATCCCGAGCACGCCCCGGGTGGAGAGGCGCTCATCCGCGAGAAGCGCCATGGCGAACACGGGCGTCAGAATCGGGTTGAGGCTGAAGATAATCGACCCGACGCCGCTGGAGACGTGCTCCTGCCCCACGAACAGGAGGGCGTTGGCGAGGCCGATGACGAACACGCCGGTGGCGAGGATGCCGACCACGTCGCGGACCGACCGCGGGAGCAGTTCGGCGCGGGAGCGGGTGGCGACGACGTAGCCGACGAGCAGCACCGCCGCGATGTCGAACCGGAGCGCGACGAACAAAAGCGGCGGCAGGTAGTCGAGACCCGCCTTCGCGGCGACGAACGTCCCGCCGAAGAAGAACGCCGTCAGCACGAACAGGACGAGCCGCCGGCGCGTCGCCGTCACCGTCCCACACCTCCGAGCGAGAGACCGAACGCAGAGTGAAGTGAACGCATCTTGGATACACGTACGACTCCCCCGCGTATAGTTTGATTCAGAAATCAATTCACGGCAAGAAAAGTCCGCGGCGGTCGAGCATGATTCATGGTGTGAAATGATTTCGAGACGCGAAAGAAGTTTAATCGAGCGCGCACAACGTCGCCGCATGGAGTCGGCATTAGACGAAATCGAATTCCTCGCGCTCTCGCAGAACCGCGTCGACGCGCTCAGATACCTCGCCGAGCGGCCGCACTCCAGACGCGAACTCGTCGAGCGAACCGGGGCGTCGCAGCCGACGATGGGGCGGATTCTCAGCGACTTCGAAGACCGGTCGTGGCTCGTCCGCGAGGACGGCGCGTACCGGGCGACGGTGACGGGCGAACTCGTCTCGCGGGGCTTCGACGACCTCGTCGACATCCTCGACACCGACGCCAAACTCCGGCCGGTCGTCGAGTGGCTCCCGACCGACGCCATCACGTTCGACCTCGAACACCTGACCGAGGCGACGATTACCACGCCGAGTCAGGTCCGGCCGAACGCCCCCGTCAAGCGCGCCGTGTCCCTCCTGAGCGAGGCCGAAGACGTGCGCATCTTCTCCTACGCGTTCAACGAGCAGAACCTCGACATCGTCAGGGAGCGGACCGCCGCCGGCGACCAGCGGTTCGAAGGCGTCTTCTCGTCGGACGCCATCGACGCGCTCGCCCACGACTCCCAACTGCGCGAACAGCTCCGCGACCTCCTCGACGCCGACGCGGCCGCCGTCCGCATCACCGACGAGCCGATTCCGATGGCGGCGACCATCGCAGACTCGACGGTCCACCTGTTCCTCCGCGACGACAGCGGCATCCTCCAAGCCTCTATCGACGTGACCGAACCGGAGGTGCTCACGTGGGCCGACGAGCTGTTCGAGCGCTACTGGGAGGCGGCGGAACCGCTCGACCTCGACCGACTCTGAAAGCGGGTATCACGACCGACCGCGTCGTCGCCCCGTCAACCGACTCACGAGACATATCGGCGGCCTGCGAGATGCCAGCAGATGCCCTCGTCCCACCCGTCAGTCGAGTTCGTCGAACGAGTCGACCTCGTCCCAGCAGGAACACGGCAGGTCGTCCAGAGAGGTGACTTCGTCCGGGAGGCTGGTGATGGGAATCCCGGACCCGGCCTCGTCGCAGTCCTGTTGATGAACGCTGAAGTCGTCGCTGGACATCGTGTACATGGTCAGCACGCCCTGTTCGCCGGCTTCATTGAAACAAGTTGCGAGTGTGGCAGCCGAGCGCGGGGCGTCAGAGAACCCGGAAGACGCGAACCGTGTCGCGCTTGCCCGGTTCGCAGAGCAGTTGGGCGAGGCCGAACTCGGAGAACTCGTCCTTCCAGTTGCGGTGATACAGCGGGAAGTCGTCGTTGACGTAGCTCACCTCGGAGCCGGAGCGCCCGCGCGTCGGGCCGTTGCCCTCGTTTTCGGCGGTTATCACGAGGTCCGAGGAGACGCGGGCGATTTCCTCGAACACCCACGTGTCGTCGGGGTGGACGTGCTGGAGCGTCTCGACGGAGTAGATGACGTCGAACTTGTCGTCGGGGAAGTCGGGGAGCAGGTCCTCGATTGCGCCGGTGAGGAACGTGCCGGTATCGACGAGTTCGGGGAAGTACTCGGCCATCACCTCGAAGGAGTCGTCGTTGATGTCGATGCCGGTGATGTCCTCGTAGCCGCGGTCGTGGAGGTGCGCGAGGTGGCGACCGGAGCTACATCCGAGTTCGAGAATCGACGCGTCCTCCGCCGCGTAGTGCTCGAACACGGTCGCGAGCGTCTCGCTGACCTCGTTCGGGCCGATTTGGGCGTAGTACTCCGGCGAGAAGTCGCCGGAACGCTCGGCCCATCCGCGGTGGTTGTCGTCTGCGTCCATACCCCGAGTAGCGAGCGGGCGGGTAAATGTTCCGCGGAGTGTGCGCCACCGGGACGGAACGCGATTGGGGTCCGAAAAGTCGGTGACTGCACGTCAGTCGGGTGCGCTGGAGGGCACAGAGGGTGCGTGCTGGAGGGCACGTCGGGGAGGTGTGCGTCAAGGGGACCGAACGTGAAGGGTGCGTCAGGGGGGATTCGGCTGTCCCGCGAAGGGACAGGGAGCGAGTGTGTCGTGGGGGGCTGGAGGGGTGAGCGCCGCCGCGGGCACGAGCAGTCGGGTGTACCAGTCGAGCGTGCCGTGCCTCGCTCGCGGCGCGTGCGCCACCGGGTCGTCGACCGCGGTCGTTACGCCGAGTCCTCGGTCGTCGTCCCGACACCACCGGTCTCGGCTGTCGTCTCGGTACCGCCGACCGCGGGTTCGCCGTCCGTGCCGTTCGTACCGTTCACGGGACCATCACCACCGCCCGTGTCCGTACAGCCGGCGAGTGCGACGGTCGCTACCGCGACGCCGACACCGAACTGCCGTCGAGTGAGCGTTTCGCGCATCGCAGTCAGCAGTCTCGCTCGGCGGATGATAATGGGGGAGAGTCGTCCCGACCGTTCCCCCTTTGAACAACCGTTTCGAGTGACTGTTTCGACCGTTTCAGTCGGATTAACGGAACGTTCGCCAGCCAACCGAGGGCCGATGAGGGCGGCCCAGTACGGCGATTGTCTCGTCGCTGCGGAGCGACCCGGCGAGAGGCGACGGCGAGCGGTCGCGGACGGCGACGAACGACATCGGGGAGCGATAGACCCTCCTGTGAACCCCGGTGGCGACTGTCGATACCGACGCCCCGGACCGGGAGAAAATACAGTATTTGAAAATATTCAGACCAAATTGACTGTCCGAACAGTTGTAAAAATGTTCAATAAACAGATAAACAAAACATTATACACTAGCAGAGTCGACAGATAAAGAACAGACACATGCCAGTCAAACGCGTCTCGGGGGTCGGATGGACGCTCGTCGCGGCGTTACTCGTCGTCGCGGTCGCCGTCTCGCCGGTCGTCGTCGCCGCGGATGGCGTCGAAGTGCGTGCGGTCGACCACGGCGGCCCGGGCGTCGTCCCGACCGAGAACGGCCGGCCGTACGTCGCCTCGTGGCAACCCTCGACGGTTTCGGTGACCGTCGCGGGAGACGGCAACGGCACCGAGGTCTGCTTGCAGACCGACCGCGACGACGGCTCGACGATGCTGTTGGGATGCGAACCGCTCGGAAGCGCGGGAGCGAACCCGACCGACGAACGGCGCGTCGGCTTCGAGTTCGCAACGTGGCCGGCGAACGCGACCGGCGACCGCACCGTGACAGCGGTCGTCAGACCCGGCGACGGCGGCGAGCCGGTCGCGCAGGCGAGTCGCGGTGTCACGGTACTCGCGCCGGCCGGCGACGCCGACGGCGACAACCTCGGCAACCGGGACGAACTCGACCGCGGCACGGACGTGCTCGTCACCGACACCGACACCGACACCGACGGCGTACCCGACGGCGAGGAGGTCAACCGCTACGAGACCGACCCGACGAGCACGGACACCGACGGCGACGACCTCAGCGACGGCGTCGAAATCAACGAGCAGGGGAGCAACTCGACCGAGACCGACACCGACGGCGACGGCCGAGGCGACGGTGCTGAGGTCGAAGCGGGGACTGACCCGAACGCCGCGCCGGGGGCGGTCGTCGGGTCGCTGGAACTCGGCGGCGAGGGCTGGCTGCTCGTCCTCGCGGTCGCGGCCATCGCGGTCGCCCTGCTCGTCGTCGGCGTGCGAGTCCGCGACAGCGACGCGCGAGCGAGGCTGTCCGACGTTCGCGCCCGCGCGGCCGACCATGTCGACGGCCGAGGCGACGGAGCGTCGGCGGACGCGGTCCAGACTGGCGGAGGCGACAGTGCGGCGCGTGCGCAGTCGGCCGCCAACAGTTCCCCCGCCGACGGCTCCCCCGCCGCCGAGGAACTCCTCGACGACGAGACGCGCGTCCTCAGGCTCCTCGACGACAACGGCGGCCAACTCCGGCAGTCGAAAGTCGTCGAGGGAACGGAGTGGTCGAAATCGAAGGTGAGTCGCGTCCTCTCGCGGATGGCCGACGAGGGAACCGTCGCGAAGATAAATCTCGGCCGAGAGAACCTCATCGCCCGCCCGGAGAGCGTTCCCGAACACGCCCGGTCGCCGTTCGACGAGTCCTGAGCGGGCGACGCGGCGGCCGGGACGACCCGCCCCGAGAGTTGGAATCCCGAACCGCGGACGGAGTTGGAACATACCAACCAAGAATATAGGCCTCGGGGAACTAGGGAAGACTCATGCGAGAATTCGTCTTCACCGTCGAGTACGAGCGGGGTGCCGACGAGGTGATGGACCTGTTCATCGAGAACCCGGATTTACACTCCAAGACCATGGCGATACACGCCACGAGCGAGTCGATGTGGCGACTCGACCGCCTCACCGGGCCGACGGAGGCGCTCGAAGCGTTCGACGAGGTCATCGAGCAGGCCACCCGGTGCAACGGCGTCCTCGGGATGTGCGGCGCGCCGGTCGTCGAGTGGGAGTACGAGGTGCTGTCGGAGACGCCAAACGGGCGCATCGTCTACTCCTGCCGCGAGGAGGGCGACGGGATTCAGTCGATTCCCCACGTCGCCGCGAAGCACATCGGCGACGGCCTCCTGATGCAGGCCGAACGCCGGGGGGCACAGAACCAGTGGCGACTGCTCATCTCCGACGACGACACGGTGAGCGAGATTTACGAGGAGGTCAAAGACAGCCTCAGCGACGGCCTCTCGCTGAGCGTCCAGCGCATCAGCGAACCCGAGTGCTGGCTCGAAGAGAGCGTCTCCGCCGACGGCCTCCCGCCGGAACAGCAGGCCGCGCTCGAAGCCGCCGTCGAGTTCGGCTACTACGAGACGCCGCGCCAGCACACCGTCCAAGAAATCTCGGAGGAACTCGACATCCCGAACTCGACGCTCCAGTATCGCCTGACCCGCGCCGAGGCGTGGCTGGCCCGGCAGTTCGTCACCGGCACGCTCGGCACCGAAGTCGAAGACCGCGTCGACCCCGAACAGCTCGAAGCGAGCGCCTGACCGGCGACTCCCGGGCCGGACGCTCGACGAGAGACGGCCGCAGAACGGTTGGAACATTCCAACCACACCCTGATACGCCGCGGACGCGTACGTAGATGCGTGGGAAAAGACACTTTCAGCGACATCACCGGCCTGCCGGACGACCTCGGAATCGGCGACGACCTCGCGCGGGCGGACCAGCGCGCGTCGATTCGCGTCGACACCCGACGGTACGGCAAGCCCGTGACGGTGGTCGACGGTCTCGACCTCCCGGCCGACGAACTGGACGCCCTCGCGTCGACGTTGAAGCGACGGCTCGCGGTCGGCGGGACCGTGACCGACGGGCGCATCGAACTGCAGGGCGAACACGGCGAGCGCCTCGAAGCCGCGCTCCGCGACGAGGGATTCGGCGTCGAGCGCTGAGCGTGTTATCGTGATTCGATAGCTCTCGCGGCCGAAAAGGGCGGATAACTGACGCGGCAACCGACGTGCGAGCGGTCGATGTCTCCCGGTCGCGTATTCCGGGAACGAACACAGTTGGTATATTCCAAACGAGATCCCATTACCTTGGGTCCGGAATACAGAGGTACTCAATGGACACGAAACACGTCGACTGGCGTTCGATGCGAGACGAGTCGGCACCGGCGGCGGGACCCGAAGCCCGACAGTCCGGCGACGAGCGCGACGAGGGCGAGGCCGAGACCGAATCGGCCGAGGCGGCGGTCGCGGAGCGGACCGACCTCGTCTACGACGAGCAGCACGGCGAGTGGGTCGACCCCGAGACGGGCGAAATCCTCCGCGAGGACGAAATCGACCGCGGCCCCGAGTGGCGCGCGTTCGACGCCGCGGAGCGCGACCAGAAATCCCGCGTCGGGTCGCCGACGACGACGATGATGCACGACAAGGGGCTGTCGACTAACATCGGCTGGCAGAACAAAGACGCCTACGGCAACTCCCTGTCGACGGGACAGCGCCAGAAGATGCAGCGCCTCCGGACGTGGAACGAGCGGTTCCGCACCCGCGACTCCAAAGAGCGGAACCTCAAGCAGGCGCTCGGTGAGGTCGAGCGGATGGGCTCGGCGCTCGGGCTTCCGGACACCGTCCGCGAGACCGCCTCGGTCATCTACCGCCGCGCGCTCGACGACGACCTGCTGCCCGGCCGCTCCATAGAGGGCGTCGCCACCGCCGCAATCTACGCCGCCGCTCGGCAGGCCGGCGTCCCGCGCTCCCTCGACGAGGTGCGGCGCGTCTCCCGCGTCGACAAGATGGAACTCACCCGGACGTACCGCTACGTCTCCCGCGAACTGGGGCTGGACATGAAGCCGGCCGACCCGGCGCAGTACCTCCCGCGGTTCGTCTCCGAACTCGACGTGAGCGACGACGTGGAGCGCCGCGCTCGGTCGCTTCTCGACAACGCGAAGCGGCAGGGCATCCACAGCGGCAAGAGCCCGGTCGGACTCGCGGCGGCGGCCATCTACGCCGGCGCGCTCCTCGCCGACGAGGAACTGACGCAGTCCGAGGTGAGCGACGTGACCGACATCAGCGAAGTGACCATCAGAAACCGCTACCGCGAACTCCTCGAAGCGACCCAGAAATCGGGCGAAAGGGCCGTCGGGTCGACCGCCTAAGCGGACGTTTCGAGCGCGAGAAGACGGTTCTTTCTTCGATTCGCGTCGTTTTCAGACGCCTCGTTCGGACTGTTCGGCCCGTTCGACCCATTCAGACTGTGCGGGTTCGACCGCGGGCGACGCGACGCCGTTCTCACGCCGTCAGCGGTTGCACGAACACGACGACGACGCGCGAGTCGAACTGCCGCGACCCGGCAGCGCGTCGCGGACGCGGTCAGCGAGTGCGCCCGCGGTTTCGCGGACTCTCCCCTCGGCGCTCGATTCGGCGCGTCGTTCCCGGTAGTCGAAGTAGAGCGCCGTCGGCAGGAGAAGCGAGGCGTACACGCCGCTGATAGCGACGGCAATCTGCATCGGATGGTCTGCGGGGATGACCGCCCAGCCGACCGCGATAATCGCCCACAGCGCGATTCCCTGCCGGATGGTCGGACACCATCGATTCGTGCGCGCCGACCGCGCCTGCACGTCGGCGGCGTCCATGTCGGCGTCATCGCCCGATTCGGACGCCGGGCGGTCCGTTCGATGGGACTCGGCTCGCGCATCGTCGGATAGCGTAGAGGCGTGACGGAACGTTCGTTCGGACATAGAATGGTATCGGCGGCTACGGTTCCGAGCCTAATGTGGTCTCGTTTGGAATATACCAACCACGAGGGCAGAGCCGGCGTTCGGACCCGCGGGTCAGACGCTCGCGCCGTCCACCGGTTCCGCGAACGCGACGGTCTGTTTCACGTCGGTGACTTCGACCTCGACGCGGTCGCCGGGTTCCGTGCCGGGGACGATGATGACGAAGCCGCGTTCGACCTTCGCGATGCCGTCGCCTTGGTCACCGAGCGTGTCGATGATGACGGACCGAACGTCGCCCTCCGCGACGGGCGGTTGTCGCGGCTGAGAGTGCGCTTCGCGGGGTCCAGACGCGGTGTCGGCGGCGGATTCCCGAGCGGGGTCCGAATCGATGTCGCGGTCGTCAGCGGTCGTCGTCGCCGTCGTCTCCGTCGTCGTCGCCGCCGCCGATTCGACAGCGGCCTCGGTCGCCGACGCGGCGTGCGGACTCGAAAGCAGCGCGACGCGGTACAGTTCCTCCGTCGAAATCGACCCGTTTTCGACGAGTTCGGTCGGAATCGACACCACGTAACGGTCGCCGTCTCGCTCGACCGACGTCTCGAAAAGGAGCCGAAGAGAATCTGAGATATCAGTCACTACCGCTACTTCGACTCAAACAAAATAAAAGGTGGTGAAAGTGACTACCGTTTCGGTCGCCGAGACACGATAGAATCCCCGGAAATCCGATTCGACCCGACCGGAATCATTCCCGAAGACACATGTCAACCCAATGCTAACTATCGGGCATGGCACGCGACACACTCGTTTCGTGGCAGACGTTCGCGCTGTTCGTCCTGTTTCCGCCGGCGGCGCTCGTCGCCCTCGTGTTCTTTCCCCTGACGCTGCTCGTCTTCGGGTGGCTGTACTACCGCGGCAAGTACGAGTCGATACAGGAGTCCGACGACGAGCAGACGGCCGTGGAGCCGAGCGACGCCGCTCGGTGAGTGACGCATCCGCGGGCGCGAACGTGGCCGGGCGGCCCCCCGAAGGGTCGGCCGTCCCACACACGGGCGAGCATTTCTCGTCGGGAAGACGGATGTCGACGAGACAACGGATTTTTGAGTTCGTCAACTGAGTGATTGAGTATGGTTTACGAGACTGGGAACCCGACTGTCGACGACGCGGTGTGGCGGGTGCTCGACGGCGACGAACTCGACCGGACCGACGGGATCGCGCTCATCGCGCAGCCGGTCGAGCCCCTCGCGGCGGGTGCCGACTACGTCCGCTCCGTCCGCTCCGACGGGACCGTCGACGCCTGTTCCATCGTCAACGCGAAGGCCGGCGACTGCGCCGAGGACTGCGGCTTCTGCGCGCAGTCGGCGCACTTCGACACCGGCATCGAGACGCACGGCTTTCTCGGGGCGGAAGCGGTGTTAGACGCCGCGCGGCGCGCCGAACGCGACGGCGCACAGCGGTTCGGCATCGTCGTCGCCGAGAAGGGCGTCTCGAAGGAGCGCCGACCCGACGAGTGGGCGGACGTGCTGGAGGCGATTCGACTCGTCCGCGACGAGACGAGCGTCGAAATCGACGCCTCGCTCGGCCTGCTCACCGAGGAGGAGGCGCGAATCCTCGCCGACGAGGGCGTGAACCACTACAACCACAACATCGAGACCTCGCCGCGGTACTTCGACGAGGTGGTCGGAACCCACGACTTCGAGGACCGACTCGTGACGCTCCGGCGGGCGAAAGACGCCGGGATGGACCTCTGTGCCGGTGTCATCCTCGGGATGGGCGAGACGCCGGCGGACCGGGTCGACGCCGCTCTCGAACTCCAGAAAATCGGCGTCGAGTCGCTCCCGGTGAACGTGCTCAACCCCGTCCCCGGCACGCCGCTCGGCGACGCCGACCACGCCGACATCACGACGACGGAACTCGTCAAGACCGTCGCAGTCTACCGACTGCTCCACCCCGACGCGCGCGTCCGTTTGACCGGCGGGCGGGAAGTGAATCTCGCGCCCGACGAGCAACACCTGCCGTTCGAGGCCGGCGCGGACGGCGTCCTCACCGGCGACTACCTGACGACCGACGGCCAGTCGCCGGCGGCCGACATCGAGGTCGTCGAGCGGGCGGGCCTCGAACCGAACCGCGCGGTCAACGACTTCGACGTGGACGCCGTCAAGCGCCGAGAAGCGAGAGACGGCTGAGGGGCTGACGAACCGCCGAGCCGTCGAACAGCCGAACCGCCGAACCACCGAACCGCCGAACCACCGAACCGCCGAACCACCGAACCGCCGAACCACCGAACCGCCGCCCGAGACGCGCCACATCACCCGAGCGCGCTGTGCCGGGACATGAGCGAGATGACCTGCCGGTGGAGCGCCTGATTGGACGCGACGACGGTGTCGCCGGTCACGTCGTCTATCGCCTCGACGTGCGTCACCTCGCCGCCGGCCTCGCGGACGAGAAGCGGGCCGGTCCTCGTGTCCCACATATCGAGGTTCTGCTCGAAGTACACGTCGAAGCGGCCGGCGGCGACGAGCGCCAACTCCGCGGCGGCCGACCCCATCCGGCGAACGCCTCGCGTCGACTCGCAGAGCGCTTCGAGGTACGCGCCGTCGCCGTTCGCTCGGGCCAGCGAGTCGAACCCGGTCACGACGAGCGCCTCAGACAGCTCGGCGGCGTTCGAGACCGAGAGTTCCCGCCCGTTGACGAACGCGCCTTCGCCCTCGATTGCGACGTACAACTGGTCCGCCGGGACGTAGTTGACGACGCCGACGTCGGGCCGCGTCGCACCCTCGTACATGATAGAGACAGAGAAGTGCGGCACGCCGTTGTGGAAGTTGACCGTGCCGTCGAGCGGGTCGACGACCCAGCGCGGCTTCGGGCGGAACTCCGGGGAACCCTCCTCGGAGACGACGTTGTCGTCCGGGAAGGCGGCGGCTATCACGTCGGTGATTCGCGCTTCGGCGGCTTCGTCCGCCGGGCGGTCGCGGAACCGCTCGCGCGAACTCGACTCGAACCGGGCCCGTAACTCGTCGCCGGCGACCTCGGCCGCCCGAATCGCGGTCCACAGGTAGCGGTCGTTCACCATGCACCGACGTGGCCGGGGCTCGTATATTGTGACTGCTATGTTGTCTCAATAGTAATCTGTTCAGTACGTTGCCATCATAGTACGGTTGATAAGTAGTTGTCGATGACGTATCGTATGCTCACTATCGGGCATCGAGGCTGTGCGGGCCAGTATCCAGAGAACACGATTCCCGCAATCGAGGGGTCCGCGCCCCACGTCGACCTCGTCGAGGTGGACGTGATGCGCTGTGGCTCCGGGGAGCTGGTGGCGTTTCACGACGACGACCTGTCGCGGCTGACGACGGCCGCGGGTCGACTCGACGAAACCGCCGTCGACGACCTCACGGCGCTTCGCGTCGACGGCTCGGAGGCGACGATTCCGCGGTTCGACCAGGTGGTCGAGGCGTGGCCCGCGGGCACCGGCATGAATCTCGACACCCGCGACCCGGGCCTCGTCGAAGACGCCTTAGCGGCCGTCGAGGGACTCGACGAGCGGGTCGTCTTCTCGTCGCCGTCGCGCGAAGCGGTCGATATCGCGCTGGAGACGCCGACGCCGGCCGAGGTCGGCTACTCGTTCCGCGACGACGTGTCCGCGGAGTTGACGTGGGCGGCAGAACGAGGCTGTGAGTTCGTCCACGTCGAACACGGCCTGTGTACCTCCTCGGACCTCGTGGAGCGCGCGCACGACGCCGGCCTGCTCGTCGACGCGTGGACCGTCGACGACGAAGCGACCGCGACGACCCTCCGGTCGCTCGGCGTGGACGCCCTCACCGTCGACCGATGGGATGTCGTCGCCCCGGAGGCGTGCTCGTGAACCCGACTCGACGCCCGAGGCCGTCGACCGCCTTTTTATACCCCAATCATAGCGGTACGAGCCACACCAGAGAACAACATATGTCTAATTATACTCCAAATAATAGGAAAATTTAAATTATGTGTTCGGATATGTCCCAGTACATGCCTGAAAATGGCCCTATCGGCGAGCGAGCCGAAACGACGAACCGAGCTATCGGACGCACAACCAGTCGGCGCGGATTCCTCGCGACGGCGGGGGCCGTCGGCGTCGCGGGACTCGCGGGCTGTTCCGGCGGCGGGGGCGACTCACCGACCGGGACCGAGGGCGGAAGCGGGAGCACCGAACAGTCGGGAACGACGGCGGGGACATCCGGCGCGCAGGACGTGACCGTCTCGTTTTGGCACATCTTCGGCGGCGAACTCGGCCAGACGCTGGGAGACATGGCCGCCGAGTTCTCACAGCAGAACGACGGAATCACCATCGAGGCGGTCAACAACGGCGGCTACCGGCAGAACCTCAACCAGTCGTTGCAGGCGTCGCGGGCCGGCGATCCGCCGGGTATCGTCCAGATATTCGAGGTCGGGACGCGACTCGCGCTCGACAGCGGCTCGTTCACGCCGGTCGAGGAGATTCTGCCGGAAGAGGAAATCGACTTCGACGACTTCCTGCCGTCAGTCTTGAACTACTACCGCATGGACGGGACGCTGAACTCGATGCCGTTCAACTCCTCGAACACCATCATGCTCTACAACAAGACCGCGTTCGAGGAGGCGGGCCTCGACCCCGAAACCCCGCCGCGGAGCCTCGCGGAGGTCCGGCAGGCCGCACAGACCATCGTCGACCAGACCGACATGGAGAGCGGAATCAGCTGGCCGAACCACACCTGGATGCAGGTCGAACAGCAGTTCGCCAAACAGGACCAAGTGCTCGTGAACCAAGAGAACGGCCGCGACGGTCGACCCGACCAGACGTTCTTCAACTCCGAGGCGGGCCGCAGCGTCTACTCCTGGTGGAAGGGGATGGCCCAAGACGGCCTCTATCTCAACCCCGGCATCGAGGCGTGGGGCGAAGCGCGACAGGCGTTCCTCACCCAGAAGGTGCCGATGCTGTGGGACTCCACGTCGAACATCGTCTCGATGCAGTCCGGCGCGAAGGAGAACGGCTTCGAACTCGGCTCCGGCTACCTGCCGACGCCCGACGGCGCGAACACCGGCGTCGTCATCGGCGGGGGGTCGCTGTGGGTTCCCGACGCCCTCTCCGACGAGAAAAAGCAGGCCGCGGGAGAGTTCATCGCCTACGTCACCCAGACCGAGCAGCAGGCGCGCTGGCACCGCAACAGCGGCTACTTCCCGGTCCGACAGAGCTCCATCGACCAGCTCACGGACGACGGCTGGTTCGACAACAACCCCAACTTCAGCACGGCGTTCGACCAGCTACAAGACACCGAAGACACGCCCGCGACTCGCGGCGCGGTGATGGGCGTGTTCCCCAAGACCCGGTCGATTAACGAGGAGATATCGGTCAGCATCATCAACGACCAACTCGGCGTCGAGGAGGGGCTGTCGCGGATGGACACGCAGGTCGGCGAGGCGCTCGCCGGCTACAACGGCAACTTCGACGGGAGCGAGTAGGCTCCCCCGACACGTTATTTACATGTCTACTGCCACAAAACCGTACGATTCGACGCTTCAGGCGGCGCTGTTGTTGCTCCCGACAGCTGCGGTACTCGTCGCGTTTCTGTACTACCCCGCGCTCGAAACGTTCCGCCTCAGTCTCTACGAGACGCTGTTTCTCGGACAGCGACAGACGTGGACCGGGCTCGGGAATTTCGTCACCCTGCTCACGTCGGGCACCTACCAGTACAGCTTCTTCATCACGGTCGCGTTCGCGGCGGTCGTCGTCTTCGGGACGCTCGGCGTCTCGCTGCTGATCGGCTACCTGATATTCTCCGTCGACGTTCGGTCGTCCGTCTATCTCGTCGCCGCGATTTGGCCGTACGCGCTCCCGCCGGCGGTCGCCGCGATTCTCCTGAACTTCATTCTCCACCCGAATCTCGGCATCTTCACCCACTACCTCGAACTCCTGACGCCGCTCACCTTGGACTGGTTCAACGACGGCCCGCAGGCGTTCGCCATCCTCGCGGTCGTCGCCGTCTGGAAACAGCTCGGCTACAACATCATCTTCATCGTCGCCGCGCTGAACAACATCCCCGAGATACTGACGGAGAACGCGCGCATCGACGGCGTCGGCCGGTTCAGGATGCTGTACAAGGTGTACGTGCCGATGATTGCGCCGACGATGACGTTCCTCGTCGTCATGAACACGATATACGCGTTCTTCTCGACGTTCCCGCTCGTCGACCTGATGACGAGCGGCGGGCCGAGCGACGCAACGAACTTCCTGATATTCAAGCTCTACCGCGACGCCTTCCAGTTCAACAGCCTCGGGCTGGCGTCCGCGCAGTCCGTGATTCTGTTCGTCGTCGTGTCGGTTCTGATGTACATCCAGCTTCGGTTCGCGTCGGGCTACGGGCGGTACGGAGGATAACGAGATGGCCACAGAGACAGACACCACGACGTTCGACGCGGGAAGACTCGCGCACCGACTGCCGGACGACGCGCTGCTGCACGGCGGCATCGTCTTCGCAATCCTCCTGATGGCGTCGCCGCTGCTGCTCGCGATTATCATGAGCACGCAGTCGACGACGGAGGTGTATCAGGTGACGAACCTCGGCCTCGGGTCGAGGGGGCTGTCGAACTACTCGGACGCGCTCGTGAACTACGACTTCAGCACGTACATGCTGAACTCGTTCGTGATGAGCGTCGTCGTCGTCGTCGGGAAGGTCACGCTCTCGCTGTTCGCGGCGCTCGCGCTCGTCTACTACCGCTTCCCGTACGAGCGGGCGGTGTTCATGTTCATCCTGCTGACGCTGTTGTTGCCGGTGCCGGTTCGAATCGTCCCGCTGTTCCAGCTGATGGCCGACCTCGGCTGGACGAACTCCCTGTTGGCGTTGACCGGACCCTACATCGCGAGCGCGACGGCCGTGTTCCTCTTTCGCCAGCAGTTCACGGGGATTCCGGCCTCGCTCGTCGAGGTCGCGCGCCTCGACGGCGTCGGCCCGCTCACCTTCCTGTTCAGGGTGCTCGTCCCGATGTCGAGAGGGATGATTGCCGGGGTGTGCGTTATCACGTTCATCTACACGTGGAACCAGTTCCTCTGGCCGCTGGTCGTCGTGACCGACAAGAGCAGTCAGGTCGTCCAAGTGGGGATTCGGTACCTCCAGGGCTCCGCGCAGGCGGGGCTGACGCAGTGGGGGCTCATCATGGCCGGCGCGGTCCTCGCGTTGCTCCCGCCGCTCGTGGTGCTCGTCGTGCTGCACCGACCGCTCCTGCGAACGCTCACCATCCAACAGAAATAGCGAACCCACCATGTCAGACATCACGATTCAGAACTTACGGAAGACGTACGACGACGTGCGCGCCGTGAAGGGTATCGACCTCGAAATCGAAGACGGCGAGTTCCTCGTCGTCGTCGGCCCCTCGGGGTGCGGGAAATCGACGACGCTCCGGATGCTCGCCGGCCTCGAATCGGTGACGGACGGCTCCATCGCCATCGGCGACCGCGTCGTCAACGAGGTGCCGCCGAAGGACCGAAGCATCGCGATGGTGTTTCAGAACTACGCGCTGTACCCGCACATGACGGCGGCAGAGAACATGAAGTTCGGCATGAAATCGGCCAGCGAGTTCTCCGCCGACGAAATCGAACGGCGCGTGGAAGACGCCACCGAGACGCTCGGTATCGCACACCTCCGCGACCGGAAGCCGAAGGAACTCTCGGGCGGGGAGCGACAGCGGGTCGCCATCGGCCGGGCGCTCGTCCGCGAACCGGACGTGTTCCTGATGGACGAGCCGCTGTCCAACCTCGACGCGAAGCTCCGGGTGCAGATGCGCGCCGAACTGCTCAAACTCCACCGCGACCTCGATACGACGACCGTCTACGTCACCCACGACCAGACGGAGGCGATGACGCTCGGCGACAGGGTCGCGGTGCTCGAAGACGGGAGGCTCCAGCAGGTCGCACCGCCCCAAGAGCTGTACGACTACCCGACGAACCAGTTCGTCGCCGGCTTCGTCGGCGAGCCCGCGATGAACTTCGTTCCCGTGGCGGTCCGCCGGCAGAGGAGCGAACTCGTCGCCGAAGCGCCGGGCCTCTCGCTCACGCTCCCTGCGGGCTCCGGGCTGGACGACGTGGACGACGACGGCCTCACCCTCGGCGTCAGACCCGAAGACGTGTCTCTCGTCTCGAACACCGCCGGGGCGTCGGAGTCGTTCACCGCCGAGGTGACGGTCACCGAACCGCTCGGCGAACTCCTGCTTCTGCACTGTCGCCTCGGCGACGAGGAGATTCGGGTCAAAGTCGAGCCGCGAAGCCGAATCACGGCCGGAGACACCGTCGAACTCGCCGTCGATACGGACCGCCTGCACCTGTTCGATGCGGACGGCGACGCCGTCTACCACTCGTCGGTTCCCGAGCGGGCGACCGAGAGCGTCGTAGCCGACTGACGAGGCAGGCGGCGAGGCGAGCGGCGAAGCGAACGCAGGGCGCGTCGCTACCGCCCGTCGAACGCCTCGGGCGACAGGTCGAGTCCCGCGCGCTCCTCGTCGGTGAGGTCTTCGAGGACGCTCGTGCCGGACCCCGGTTTCGAGTCCCACGACCAGTCCTCGTGAAGGCGGAGGCGGCCGTCTTCCAGTCGCTCGATGCGGTCCGTCGAGTGGCCGGTCGCAGTCGTCCCGTCGTCGGTGACGTGAGAGTACCGGAAGTCGAGCGTGTCGCCGCGGTGGCGGCCGACGAGGTGGCCCAGCCTGACGGTTCCGCCGCGGTACGCCGCGTGAATCAGGTCGCCGGACTGGTCGAACCAGAAGTGGGTGTCGCCGCCGACGTCGCCGCTCTCGGCGTTGGCGACCGATTTGAAGACGCGCCCGTCGAGGGACGGCGCGTGAGATTCGGACATAGTCCGTGTGCGAGGCGGACCGTTATGAGTGGTCCGCCGAGAACTGCGAGCGGCCGACTTCCCCCGGTCGACCGCCCGTCGCGGCCCCTGCACCACCACTACCACCAGCGGTCAGTAGCTACTCCGATCTCCCGAACCGGAGTCAGAGCCGTTTTTGACCGCGTCAGTCGCCTTTTCGATGCCTTTCTTGGCTTTCTCCTCGCTCACCTTCGTCCGCTTGCCGACCTGTTTGGCGACTTCGTCTTCGTGGCCCTCTACCAGTCCGAGCAGCCGTCGAAGCTTGCTCATCACGCCCATGGCGTCGGCAGTAGCGACCCCTCGGAGGAAAAGGTGGTGGCCCCGAACCGCGGAATCGACACCCGAGAGAGACGGCGGCCGGCTTCGGGTAGACGGTGAATCAACAGTCGAAAGAACGGCATATCTATAAATCCAATATATAATAAAATACTGAGAGGTGTGCGAGCAGTCAATCGTCTTTCTCTACGGTAGGAGAGGAGTGAACGGGTCGGTCGATACGGCCCGTTCGAAGGAACCAACAGACGAAAAAAGGAACTAGACGCAGTCTTCAGGCCCGCGAGGGTCGAGCTTTCGATACGTGCCGTTCGGAGCGACTCTCGCGTCGTCAGCACGAACGACGGCCTCGCGTGATGTTCGAGTCGGTAGCGGCAGTACGGTCGCTTTCGTCGGGTACAGTGATTGAGCGTCGGTTGTACTCTGGTAGCAAGGTCTCGAAACCGGCGAGTATCCGACGGCGGGTTCCGAGACGAGTGGGTCCATCGTCCAGTCCCGAGATTGAATGAAATATGGTATTTTTTCGATACTCCCGAATTTCTGTTAGTTCGTTCTGGCGTTCCTGTCGGGGCGACGAGCCATGGTCCCGATCGGCGTCTCAGCTTCCCCGGTAGGTCGTGTAGCTCCCCGGCGACAGCAACAGGGGAACGTGATAGTGCTCGTTGGCGTCGTCGACGACGAACCGGACCGGAACCGTCTCCAAGAACGACGATTCCGTGGGGCCGTCGCGGTAGTACGGGCCGACTTCGAACAGGAGTTGGTAGGTTCCGGTCTCCATCGCGTCGCCCGACAAAAGCGGTTCGTCGACCCGTCCGTCGTCGTTGGTCGTGCCGCGGCCGACCGTCTCCGCCTCGCCGGACGAATCCAGTTTTTGAAGCGTCACGTCGACGCCGGCCGCCGGTCCCTCGCTGCTGGTGTCGAGGACGTGCGTGGTTACTCCTTCGCTCATCTTACTGCTCGTCGAGGTCGCCGCGGTCCATCGAGAACTGCTGGAAGCCGGTCGGCGCGGGCGGCTCCCGCAGGACGCTGGCGTCGCCGTCGAGGTCGTCGCGGACGCTGAGCCAGGTGCGGTTGTTCGCCTCGAACCGAACGGACGCGAGCTGCGGATAGCGTTCGAGGACGCGCAGGCCGATTTGGTAGATGAGGTCCTGAATCGAGTTCGAGTCGACCTCGTCGAAGACGACGTGGGCGATGTCGCGGACCTGCTCGGACGGCACGTACCGTTCGGGGTCCTCGCCGAGCGCGTCTTCGGGGTCGTCGTAGCTCCAGAAGATATCGAGCGAGATGTAGAGCGTTCGGTCCTCGCGCTCCGGGAGCGTCGTGTACTCGTCTTGGACGTAGCCGGTGAACGAACTCCCCTCGACCTTGACCAGTTCGAGGCCGGTGACGCCGCTCGTCTGGTCGGTGATGACGGGTGTGCCGTCGTCTCGCGTCAGCGAGATGGAGCCGTAGCCGGACTCGTTGTCGGAGACGCGGAAGACGAGGTCGCTCGCCTCGTACCCGTCGCCGTCGTCCTCTGGGACGGGCAGTTCGTCGAATCGAATCTCGTCGGCCGACACCTCGACGGCGCTCATCTGCGAGTAGGTGTCCAAGAACCCCGACCCGACGAACTCCAAGAAGCCTTCGAGGGTGGCCCCGTCGTACTCGCCGGCGTGGTGGAGGATGAAGTTCTTCATCGAGTCCGTCGCCACGACCTTCGTGTTGTCGCCCTCGCTGAACGACGGCAGGAACTCCTCGCCTTCGACCTGCACGCGAACGTCGAGGCCGAACAGCACGTTGTCCCGCCCGTCGAACGACGACTCCGGAATCGTGCGAACGCCCTCCAGCGGGGTCGCGTACGTCCGGTAGACGGCGACGTTCTCCTTCCCGTAGTTCATCGTCCGCTGTTCGCCGCTGTCCGGGGCGTCACCGTCCACCGGTGACTGTTGCGCTGTCATAATTCGTCTATGAAAGGTGCATCGTTAAACAAAAATCTTTGCGTTCGCGTGACATACGCGACTCGTTTCGGCTTTGATTCAGACAGACAGTCGGTTCCTATTCTGACGAGAACCGCTCCGCCAACCGGAGTTCCGCAATCGTGTGGACCTCGTCCAGCGCGGTCCGAAACTCCGTCGACTCCGAGTGGTCGACCCGGCGTTCCATCGCCGCGGCAATCGCGTCGGGGTTCTCGTCTTTCACCGCCATGACGAACGGGAAGCCGAACCGCTCGCGGTACGTCTCGTTCAGTCGTTGGAACGTCTCGTACTGGCTCCGCGAGAGCGAGTCCAGCTCGGCCGACGCCTGTTCCGCCTCCGAGGCGTCGGTCATCTCGGTCCGCTCTCCGAGGTCGGGGTGCGCCCGGAGCAACTGGAGTTGCTTCTCGCGCGACGCGTCCTCGACGGCGCGCTTCATGGCCGACCGGAGTTCGTCCACGGACGAAAACGGTCGCGACGACCGCGCCCGCTCGGCGACCCACGGCGAGTGTTCGTATATCTCCCCGAACGCGTCCACGAACGAGTCGTCGTCGAGGCGGTTCACCTGCTGGAGCGTGAGTTCGTGCATCGTTGTTTGGCGTGCGTGACCTCGACACTTCAACCTACTCGTGAACCTCCCTCCTTCCGCGTCGAATCGGCGGGGGGCCCGACTCACGCGCTCCAATCGGGGCGCTCGCGCTCCACGAACCGGCCGTGGCCGGGGTCGCCGACGACCTCGCCGTCGGCCGCGACGACCTCGCCGCGGACGAGCGTCTTCGTCACCCGGCCCGTGACTTCCCGGCCCTCGTAAATCGAGTAGTCCGCCTTCGAGGCGTTCGCGTCGGCGGAAATCGTGTACGTCTCGTCGGGGTCGAACAGGACGATATCGGCGTCGGTTCCGGGTTCGAGCGTGCCCTTGTTCGGGAGGCCGAACGTCTCGGCCGGGTTCGAACACATCACGCGGACGAGGAACGGGTACGAGAGCCCGCGCTCGTTGACCGCCTCGTCGTGGAACACCGGGAGGCTGACCTGCACGCCGTTCGCGCCGAACGGGCCCTCCCACCACGGCCGGTCGACCTTGTCGGCGCGCTTCGAGGCGACGTGGTCCGTCGAGACGACGCTCAGCACGCCGCGGCGGAGGTATTCGAACATCGCCTCCACGTCGTCTTCCTTGCGGATGGGCGGCGCGATTTTCGGCAGGTTCCCCAGTTCCGCGTAGACGGAGTCGTCGAGCGTCGTGTAGTGCGTGCAGGTCTCCGCCCTGACCCGCGACCCGTCCTCGCGGTGGCGGGCGAGCGCGTCGGCGGCCGCCCGGCACGTCGTGTGGATGCCGTAGTATTTCGCCCCGGCCTCGGTCGCGAGCGTGACCGCGTCGGACGCGGCCATCGCCTCGGCGTAGTCGGGGCGAGACTGCGGGTACGTCTCGGGGGCGTCCTCGCCAGCGGCCCGGAGTTCGGCGGTGAGCGCCCGGCAGACCGAGTCGTCTTCGCTGTGGACCACGCCGACCGCGTCGTGTTCGGCGAGGCGGTCGAACACCCGCTTGAGAAAGCCGTTCGAGACGCCGAACTCGTAGGCGGTGTACATCTTGAACGAGGTCACGCCGTCGTCGACGAGCACCGGAATCTCCTCGAAGACCGCGTCGTCCTCCCTGAGAATCCCGCCGTGTAATCCGAAGTCGACGAGCGACTGTTCCTGTTGGTCGCGTTTGCGTTCGAGGCCCTCCGAAAGGGTCGCCGGCTCGTCCCACGGACTGTCCGCGCCCTCGTAGGCCTGCCACGCGAAGTCGATGAACGTGGTGACCCCGCCGAGCGCCGCCGCGCTGGACACGGTTCGGTAGGTGTCGATGGAGACGTGGTCGTCGACGTGGATGTGCGGGTCGACGACGCCGGGCATGACGACCTGTCCAGTCGCGTCGATTCGGTTCCGTCCAGCGGGGAGGGCGTCCTCGTCGCCGACGCCGACGATGCGACCCTCGTCGACCGCGACCGCGGCGTCGAGCGTCCGCGAGTCGGTGACGACGGTCCCGCCGGCGAGTATCGTGTCAACAGTCATCACGACACACTCCTCGGTGGAGCGAATTATACGTACCGGTAGACCGCGGGTCGAACTGGGGCGAGAAAGCAGCAGACGGGGCGAACTCAGTCGTCGACCGGCGCGGAGGGCGACGACTCAGAACTCGACAGTTCGGTCAGGTCTTCCGGGTCGAGGCCGTCGGTGTGCTCGGTCGGGCCGAGGCCGACGCCGCCGCCGGGGAGCACGACGTTGAGCGCGAGCGCGGTGAAACCGCCGGTGACGAGCGCGGAGCCGAACAACGTCTGCACCTCGGCAGGGAAGTTCTGGAGCACCTCGGGGCGGAACGCCACGCCGAGGCCGAACGCCATCGACAGCGCGAGAATCGTCGAGTTCCGGTGGTCGAGCGTGACGTTCTGCGTGATGATGCGCGCCCCCGAGGAGAAGATCATCGCGAAGAGGATGAGCGCGCCGCCGCCGAGGACGGCGTCGGGCATCACGGAGACGACCGCGCCGACCTTCGGGACGAAGCCGAGCACGACGAGGACGACCCCGCCGATGCCGACGACGTATCGGCTCGCGACGCCGGTGAAGCTCACGAGGCCGACGTTCTGCGAGAAAGACGTGTTGGGAAGCGCGTTGAACAGCGCGGCGAACGCGCTCATCACGGCGTCGGCGACGAGGCCGCCGCGGAACTCCTTGCGGGTCGGGTTCCGGCCGGTCGCCGACACCGTGCCGGAGATGTCGCCGATGGTTTCGAGGCCGGTGATGACGTAGAGGAACGCGACCGTGAGCACGGCACTGGGCGGGAATTCGAGGCCGAATCTGAGCGGCGTCGGCACGGTTATCCACCCCGCGGTCGCGACGGCGGTGAAGTCGACCATCCCGAGCGCGATGGCGGCGACGTAGCCGACGACGATGCCGACGAAGACGCTGATGACGCGGAGGAAGCCGTCGAAGAACTGGTTGAGAACGACCGTGACGACCAAGACGAGCCCCGCGAGGCCGAGGTTCGCAAACGAGCCGTAGCCGGCGGCCGAGGGGCCGGCGGACGCGCCCGCGGCGTAGTTCATCCCCGTCGGGATGAGCGTCAGCCCGATGAGCATCACGACGATGCCCGTGACGAGCGGTGGGAAGTACTTCTGGAAGCGGTCGAGCGTGACGCCCATCACCAACTCGACGGGCGCGGCGAGAAGTGACGTGCCGAAAACCGCGGCGATGCCGAACTGTTGGCCGATACCGATGAGCGGGCCGAGGAACGCGAAGCTCGTTCCCATGACGATTGGGAGTCGCGCGCCGACGGGACCGATTGGGAAGGCCTGCACGAGCGTCGCCGCGCCGGCGACGATGAGCGCCATCTGCACGAGAAACGTCGTCTGGCCCGACACCGAACCGACGGCGCCCGCGAGGATGAGCGGCGGCGCGACGTTGCCGAGGAACATCGCGAGGACGTGTTGGATTCCCAGCGGGACCGCCTCGCCCAGCGGCGGTCTGTCTTCGATATCGTACAGTACGACCGAGTCGCTCTCCGCATCGGCGGATGTGCTAGTCATCAGCTCACACGACACGAGACTGGCTTTTGAAACTACCCCTTATTCACCTAATATATCTATGAATGGTGTTTTCCTTCGAGTAAGAATACACGTACAGACAGCGCTCGCTCGTCGAGCGAGACAGTCGTAGAAATCATCGAGGGAACGTATTCAATCGCGCGGCTCATCGAGGGCGCGCGCTACCGGTGCGACCGCCTGTGGCGTCCCCGCCTACGGACGGGCCGATACCGACGGTCGGGAGCGCGTTGAACGTCCGCTCGTCGACGAGGCCGCGCGTCGTCTCGGTGAGGGGCACGCGAGTACGAGGTAGTCGCTCCGCGCGGCGGCCGAAAGCACGTCGTGAAGGACCGCGATGTCGGTCACTCCGATACCTCTCGGATGACGACGTCTTGGACGCCCTCGCGGAGCGTCAGTTCCTCGATTGCCTTCAGCTCCTCCGCCGTCGCGTCGATGGTCGCGAAGTGGTTCCCGGCGAGTTCACCGGCGGGGCTCTTGAAGCACGTCGGGCCGCAGGGGACGAGAATCTCCTGTTCGTTCCGGTAGCCGGGGTAGAGAAGCAGGTCGCCCCGCGACGGGTAGACGGTGTGGTTTTCCCGCGGAATCTCGGGGAGGTCGATTTCGTCGATGTTTATCCACGTCGCGATGCCGCTCCAGCGGACGTGCATGAGCTCCGACTCCAACGGGAGGAACTCTCGAACCGCCTCGACGGAGGCGGGCGCGCGGTCTTCGTGCAGTTCTGCGGTGAACGTCCGGTCTCCGATTTCTAGCTGTAACATGGGTGTAGTGGCTCGTGTGATGGTGGTTAGTTTCGTTCGGTGTCGTCCGTCTCGGTGTCGTCCGTCGTCGCCAGTCTGGCGAGCGTCCCCGCGAGCACTTCGGTCGCGGCGGTGCAGTCGGCCCAGTCGGCCCGCTCTCTCGGTGAGTGCGAGTGGCCGTTCTCGGAGGCGACGAACACGAGCGCGGCGTCGGTCACGTCGGCGACCTGCATCGTGTCGTGGCCCGCGCCCGAGTGGAGCGACAGCGTCTCGATGTCGCACGCGCGGGACGCCTCGGTCGCGACCCGCCGACAGCGCTCCGACAGCGGCGTCGGCGGAACGTCGTAGGTGCAGTCGAACGAAGTCGTCACGCCGCGGTGGGTCTCGACCGCGTCGAGCGCCCGTTCGACCGCGTCCAACTGGAGGCGTATCTCCTCGCGGTCGACCGACCGGAGGTCGAGGCGGAGCGAGGCCGCACCGGGGACGACGTTGACGACGTTCGGTTCGACGTCGAGTTCGCCGACGGTGCCGACGGCGGTGCCGCTGCCGGTCGTCGCGATGTCCGCGGCGCGCCGCTCGACCTCCAAGACGAGTTCGCTCGCGGCCGCGAGCGCATCGTGGCGCGCCGTCATCTCGGTCGTCCCCGAGTGGTCGGCCTGCCCCTCGATAGACACGTGACACCGCGCGGTTCCGGTGATGTCGGTGACGATACCGAGAGGGACGCCGGCGTCTCCGAGGCGCGTGTTCTGTTCGATGTGGAGTTCGACCCACGCGTCCCACGCGCTCGCGTCGAGGCGGCCCGAGCCGCGGTAGCCGACGCGGTCGAGGGCGTCTTCGAGCGTCACGTCGCCGTCCGTCAGCGCGAGCGTCTCGTCGACGCCGCGTTTCCCGGCGGCGACCGTCGACCCGAGGACGCCGTCAGCGAAGCGCGTCCCCTCCTCGCCGGTGAAGCAGACGACTTCGAGCGGGCGAGCGGGCGTCAGGTCGCTCTCGCGGATACTTCGGACGGCCTCCACGGCGGCGTAGACCCCGAGCGGTCCGTCGAAGATGCCGCCGTTCGGAACCGAATCGAGGTGGCTCCCGGCGGCGACCGGGGCCGCATCCGGGTCGACGCCGTCCGGGGTCCACCGACCGGCGATGTTGCCGACGGCGTCGATACGGACGTCGAGACCGACCGCTTCGAGGCGGCTCACGAGGTAATCGCGGGCCCGCCCGTTCGCCGCGTCGGCGGGGAGCGCGGTCCGACCGCGCCCGTGTTCGGTGTCTACCGAGCCGAATACCGCCGTTCGCTCGATGTCCTCGCGGAAAGAGTCGCCGTCGATGTCGAACGAAACGCGACCCGCACTGCCGCGAGTCGGGGCCGTCACGGTCCCCCGTCACGACGACCGCTGCGCCGTCGATTCCGCCGCCGGGTGGCACCGTGTCGCGGCGAGGCAGGAACGTCCGCGACCGAACCGCCGCCCGTCCCCGTCGTCCGGAGCCGGCGGTCGGCGGCTGTCGGCTTCGGTCTGAAAGGTATCATTGCGTACTTACCCCGAGAGTAACACCACTTGTTGATAAACATTTCGTGAGATGGCGATTTGGTGGCCAGAATACTCGATGTTTTTCAAATTTAGTGAATACATACACAGTTCCAACCGGAGGGCCGGATTAGAATGTTCGACTATTTCAAACGCCGACGAGACAAGTGCGTCCGACAACCGCCCACACGACCAGCTCGAACCCGATTACTCATCCCGTCCGAGCGAGACATCGAGCGCGCTCGACGAAAGTGGGGTGATACCGCTCCGTTAGCCACCGCCGAGCGACGGTGGTTACCTCGGCTCGTCCAAGATGCTCGAACGCGCGACGGGGGACAGCGACACCACGGCGTGCGCTCCCGTCCTTGGGTGAACTCCTCGCGATGGATTACAAATTTACGGTTGTAATTTCCTATTCCAGACGCACGACCCCCGTGATGACAAACGGTATCGTGTCTCTCGCGAGCCGCGAGCGGTCGCCACAGCGCGCTCGAACCTCCCGCGGAACGCGTTCGACTATTTCAAACGGGAGCGTCGAATCGGGAATCAGGCGGGGTCGGTGCGAGGCGGGGTGAGGCTGGGGAGACGACGAACGAAACGACCACACCGGCGACATCGAGACCGCTCCCGAAGACCGCGCTCGTGAACCGGACAATCGAGGGAATGCTGGCACAATTATGCCCCCTACCAGAATATTTAATTGCGTATAGGAGCGGATATATTCAAGAATGATTCAAGATAGCACGTCAACTACCGTAGTCCGAGCGAGCGTGAACGGTGAAGACGAACAGTTCGCCGTCTCGTCCGGCGAGACGCTCATGGAGACGCTCCGCGGGGCGGGGTACTACGGCGTCAAAAACGGCTGTGACGAGGGCGTTTGCGGGGCATGCAACGTCATCCTCGGCGACGAGGGAGTCACCCGGTCGTGTCTCGTGCCGGCGGCGAGTTGCGACGGAGCGGAGGTGATGACCGTCGAGGGACTGGCCGACGACGACGGCGGCCTCCACCCCCTTCAGTCGGCGTTCCTCGAACACGGGGCCGCCCAATGTAGCTACTGCATCCCCGGCGTACTGCTCGCCTCGTACGACCTCCTCCAGCGGAACGACGAGCCGACCGAGAGCGAGGTCGCAGACGGGCTGAGCGGCAACATCTGTCGCTGTACGGGCTACGTCCAGCAAATAGAGGCGGTGCAAGCGGCGGCCGACCGCCTCTCCGGGTCGGACGCGTCGTCCGAGGGCTCCGGGTAAGATGCCTCGGTCCGACACCGGCGACCCCGAGACGGCGGCGAAGTCGACCAGCGAGGCGCGCGGAGACGACGCCCCCGTCGGCGAGAGCGTCGAGAAAGTCGACGGCTGGGGGCTCGTCACCGGCAAGGCACGCTACACCGACGACGTGCCGACCGACGACGCCCTCGCCGCGAAGGTGCTTCGGAGCCCGCACGCGCACGCTCGCGTTCGGTCTATCGACACCGAGGCCGCGGAAACGATAGCCGGCGTGAAGGCGGTGCTCACCCACGAGGACGTTCCCGAGGACCGCTTCACGCGAACCGGTTTTCCCTACCCGGCCCCGGCCCCGTTCGACGAGCGCGTCCTGAACGAGACGGTCCGGTTCGTCGGCGAGCCGGTGGCCGCCGTCGCCGCGCGAACCGCCGAGGCCGCCGCGGCCGCGGTCGACGCCATCGAGGTCGACTACGAGCCGTACGACCACGTCCTCGACGCGCACGAGGCGATGGGGGCGGACGCGCCGACGCTCCACCCTGAGCCGTACGAGAACCCTCAAGAGAACGCGGCTCCCGAGCGGAACGTCGTCTGCGAGACCCGCCACGAGGAGGGAAACGTCGAACGCGGGTTCGAGGCGGCCGACGAGGTCGTCGAGGGGGAGTACGAGACGCAGGCCGTCCACCACCTCCCGATGGAGACGAACACGACCATCGCGTGGGTGGACGACCGAAGGCGGCTCGTCCTGCGGACGACGACGCAGGTCTCGCACATCTGCCGCGACAAAATCGCCCGCGTGTTCGGCCTGAACCGCACCGACGTTCGAGTCGTCAAGCCCCGCGTCGGCGGCGGCTTCGGCGTCAGACAGGACACGCTCCCGAACCAGTTCATCGGCGCGGCACTCGCGCTCGAAACCGGCGAGAAGGTCCGGCTGAAAAACGACCGAAAGGAGGACCTCCACGGGGCGCAGACGCGCCACGCCCAGACCGTCCGCGTCAAGACCGGCGTCCGGGAGGACGGGACGCTCACGGCGATGCACGTCGACGTGACCTCGAACACGGGCGCGTACGGCTGTCACGCCTCCGCGGTGCTGATGAACGCCGCCCACGAACCGCTGTCTGTCTACCCCTGCGAGAACCGGCTGTTCACCGGGCGCGCGGTCTACACCAACGTCACGCCCGGCGGGGCGATGCGCGGGTACGGGGCGGTACAGGGGACGTTCGGCATCGAGAGCCACCTCGACGAGGTCGCCGCGGCCATCGGGATGGACCCGGTCGAGTTGCGGCGGCGAAACGCGGTCGAGGAGGGCGACGAGAGCTTCGAACCGGAGTACAGCGAGAGCAAGCGAACCCTCGAATCCGTCGGCGTCAAGGAGTGTCTCGAACGCGCCTGCGAGACGCTCGGCTGGGCGGACGGCCCCGAGGAACCGGCCGACGACCGCTACCAGCGCGGGTACGGGGTCGCGCTGGCGATGGCGAAATCCGGCGTCCCGAGCAGCGAGTTTTCCCGGTGTAACATCACGCTGGAAGATGACGGGACGCTCACCGTCCGGGTCGGCGTCGGAGACACCGGACAGGGCTCTGAGACGGTGATGGGCCAGATTGCGGCGAGCGTGTTCGGACTCGGCATCGAGTCGGTCCACGTGAAGGCCGACGACACCGACGCGACCCCGTGGGACAACGGGGCGTACGCGAGCAGTACGACCTACATCAGCGGGAACGCGACCGAGAAGGCCGCTCGCGACCTCGCGGCGAAGGTTCGCGACCTCGCGGCCGAGTGGCGCGGAGTCGCCCCGGACGACGTGGAACTGGCCGACGGCGAGGTCCGGTTCCCCGACGGAGAGTCGATGGCCCTCGAACGGTTCGCGTCGGAGGCGTTTCAGGGGATTCACGGGCCGAAGCGGCGACTCACGGGAACCGGGAAGCACCACACTGCGCTCTCGCCCAAGCCGTTCGCGGCGCAGCTCGCGGCGGTCGAAGTGGACACCGAGACCGGCGAGTTCGAAGTGCGCCGACTCGTGAACGCCGTCGACTGCGGACGGGCGATTAATCCCGCGGGCGCTCGCGGCCAAGTCATCGGCGGCGCGGTCATGGGACTCGGACAGACGGTCTCCGAGGACCTCCCGCTGGACGACCGGGGCGCGCCGGAGTTCCGCGGGCTCCGCGACTACGAGGTGATGCACGCGCCGGAACTCCCCGACATCGACACGGAGTTGGTCGAAACCGACGAGCCGACGGGGCCGTTCGGCGCGAAGAGCGTCGGCGAGGTCTCGATACTCGGCCCGCCCGCCGCGATTGCGAACGCGATACACGACGCCGTCGGCGTCCGGGCGACCGAACTCCCGATTACGCCCGAGACGGTGTGGACCGCGCTCCAGGAGGACCGGGACCGATGACGGCGTTCGAGTCGGTCGAGTACGTCGAACCCGAGACCGTGTCGGAGGCGGTCGAGCGACTCGCAGACGCCGACGAGGCGCGCGTCATCGCCGGCGGATACAGCCTCGTACCCCTGCTGAAAGACGGCATCGAGACTCCCGACCGGCTGATAGACGTGAGCGGCCTCAACGAGCTGCGCGGGATCACGGAGCGGGGCGACGGCGTCGCTATCGGCGCGCTCGTGACCCACGACGAGATTGCAACCGACGCGACCGTCGCGGAGCGCGCGCGGGCGCTGGCCGACGCGACCGATTCGGTCGGCGACTTTCAGGCGAGAAACCGCGGGACGATCGCGGGCAACCTCGTGTTTGCCGACCCGAAATACGACGCGCCGGCGGCGTTTCTCGCACTCGGCGGGAGAGTCGTCACTCTCGGGCCGGCCGGCCGGCGGGCGATAGCGGCGGACGACTGGTTCCGCGGCCCCGGAACGACCGCGCTCGACGGGAACGAGCTCGTCACCAGAGTCGAGGTGCCGAGCGTCGAACGGAGCGGCTACGTCCGAACCTCGGAGTACTCGGGGTACGCCGTCGTCGGTGTCGCGGCCGCGTTCGAGACCGACGACGGGGTCGTGCGCTCGGCCCGAGTCGCGGTGAACGGGGCCAAGCCGTATCCGGTTCGGCTCCCGAACGTCGAACGCGCGCTCGTCGACGAGGCCGTCGGCAGGGTCGTCGACGGCGACGGTGCGACCGAGGCCGCGACCGCCGCACTCGACGACGTCGAGACGGCGTCGCTACTGGCGAACGACGCGGCGACCGAGGAGTACCGGCGACAGCTCGTCCGGACGTACTGCCGACAGGCAATCGAGCAGGCCGCTTCGGAGCCGTGAACCGCCGGCCGAGCGGGGCTGTGGGCGTGTTCGTCCGACCGCCCCGTGCGGCGGGGCCACCGAACCGACCGATAAATCAATACTGCTGACGGGAGTACGGGAAGGCGACTGAACGATGCGAACGACAGACGACCCGTGGAGCGCGACCGCAGACAGCGTTCGGCAGTCGATGCGCGAGCAGCGAGGCTCGGGGTCGGAGGCGGTCGTCGCGACCGTCGTGAACGTCGAGGAGTCGGGCTACCGCCGACCGGGGGCGCGTATGGTCGTCGTGCCCGACGGCGAGCGACTCGGCGCGGTCACCGCCGGCTGTATAACCGAGTCGGTGACAGAGACCGCGCGGCGGGTGAGCGCGAGCGGGACGCCGCGACTGGAGACGTTCGACCTCCGGGGAGGCGACGCCGACGCGTGGGGGCTCGGACTCGGCTGCAACGGCGTCATCGACGTGCTCGTCGAGCCGGTCGACGCGAGTTTCGACCCCGCGTTGAGCGAACTCCGCGAGAAACGCGCGGCGACGGTGCTCACCGCCGTCGAGACCGACGACCCGGCAATCGGCGTCGGCGACCGGACGGTGATAACGCGGGGACGGGGCGAACGGCTCTCGAAGGGCCGTCCCGGCCTTCCCGAGGCGGTCGTCGCCAAGGCAGAATCGCGGCTCGACGGGGCGGCGTCAGGCGCGGCGGCGACGCTCGACGTGCGGACGAGCGACGGCGACGTGCGGGTGTTCGCAAACGACCTCGCACCGACGCCGGAGCTGCTCGTCTTCGGCGGCCACGGAGACGTCAACCCCGTCGCGTCGCTCGGCGCGCAGGCCGGCTTCCGCGTCCGCGTCGCGGCCGCGAGAGGGGCGCACGCCGACGAGAGTCGGTTCCCGGCGGCCAGCGAAGTGACCGCGGTACACCCCGCCGAACTCGCGGCCCTCGTCGACGCGCCCGACCACACCTACGTCGTGCTCATGTCGCACAACTTCGTCGACGACCGACTCGCGCTGGAGTCGATACTCGGGACCGAGGTTCCGTACGTCGGCGTGATGGGCCCGCGGGGGCGTTCGACCAGCTCCGCGAGCGATGGACCGAGAGCTTGACGCGACCGACCGCGAGCGAATCGCGCCCCGTGCGGGCTCGACATCGGCGGCGACGGGCGTCGACCGTCGGGCTGAGCGTCGTCAGCGAACTGCTCGCGGTTCACAACGGCCGCAGCGGGGCACGGCTGACCGACCGCGCGGGCCCGATTCACGGGCGGCCCGAGCTCGGATGACCCGGGTGGGCATCCTGCTCGCCGCGGGGGCGGGAACCCGGTTCGAACCCGGGAACAAGCTCTGTCAGCCGCTCGACGGCGAGCCAATCGTCCGCCGGGCGGCCCGGCGGCTGATCGAGTCGCCGGTCGATGAAACCGTGGTCGTCCTCGGACACGACGCCGAACGGGTCCGGCGGGCGTTAGAACCGCTCGAAACTCGGCTGACGGTCGTCCGTAACGAGCGGTACGACGCTGGACAGAGCGCGTCGGTTCGGCGCGGGGCGGAGGAGGTGCTGTCGCGCGGCGGGTCGGTCGGCGTGTTCGCGCTCGGCGACATGCCCGCCGTCGGGAGCGCGACCTACGACGAACTCCTCGCGGCGATTGACCGCGACGACCGACACGTCGTCGTCCCGGTGTACGACGGGCAACGCGGAAACCCCGTCGCGTTCGACGCGGCAGCGCTCGACCGGTTCGGGAGGCTCACGGGAGACGCGGGTGCGCGCGCCCTGTTCGAAGCGATGCCAGTCGCTCGAGTCGCCGTGGACGACCCCGGAATCCACGCGGATATCGACACGGTGGCCGACCTCGAAGCGCACCGCTGACGCCGGTCGTCGAGGCGTCTCCCGACCGCCGCGAGTTCGGCATCGTGGAGGGCTGACCGGGCACGCGGGACCGCCGGAGCGACGCGGGAGCCACACCACCGCCCTCGGGATGCAGTAGACAATTATATTCATTATATCCGTGGGGTGTGAGGGAGGAGATACTAACAACATTACGACGGTACTACTGTAACGAGTCGCGGGCGCGGCTCGGCGTGACCGAACGACGGGCGACACGAGTGAAGGCGGCGTGAGCGGTGAAAAGAGGGGTGACGGCGCGAGTCAGGGCACGGCCAGTGCCACGGTCGTGGCGTCGAACGCCGGGTCAGTCCATCTCGCGGTTGTACGACTGCAACAGCGCGGAGGGGACCGCGAGTCGGACGCTCTCGGTCCGGATGACCGCGTACGAGAGGACGGCAATCGTCGTCAGGTAGGGGTACGTAGACATAATCTGCGGGTTCATGAGCGTGTTGACGAGCGGGTTGAGGACGCCGGCAAGGGGGGCGTTCGGGTCGAGGGCCAGCGAGAGCGACTGCGACCGGAGTTGAAGCGCGTCGAGCAGGCCGAAGAGGTACGCGCCGACGAGCATCCTGCTGGGCCGCCACTGGGCGAAGACGACGAGTGCGACCGCAATCCAGCCGCGGCCCACGGTCATGCCGGGAACCCACAGTTGGGAGAACGCCAGCGAGAGGTGCGCGCCGGCGGCCCCGGCGAAGCCGCCGCCGATGATGACCGCGAGATAGCGAAATTTGAACACCGGCACACCCATCGTGTCGGCCATCTCGGGGTCTTCGCCGACAGCGATGATTTCGAGACCGAGGTTCGACCGATACAGGAAAAACCAGACGACCGGCACCGCGAGGAGCGCGAGGTAGTCGGTTGCGGTACTGCGGAAGAACGCCTCACCGACGAGTGGAAGGTGGACGAGGTAGCGGCCGACTATCGGGAAAGTCATCTGGGGGAAGCCGGTGATGGACTCTTGGACCCACCCGGACCCGAAGAACGTCGTCAGGCCGGTCCCCAACAGCGTCAGCATGACGCCGCTTATGACCTGGTTCGACTTCAGGGAGATACAGAGGAACGCGTGGACGGCCGCGAGCGCCATCCCGCAGGCGATGCCGACACCGAAGCCGAGCCAGTAGTTCCCCGTAACGGCGGTGACGACGAACCCGCCGAGCGCGCCGACGAGCATCATCCCCTCGACGCCGAGGTTGAGGACGCCCGCGCGCTCGCTGATGAGCTCTCCGAGCCCGGCCAACAACAGCACCGTCGCGGCCTGCACCGTCGCGTTCAGGAGGCCGGCGGCGAAGCTCACCACCGCGCATCACCGCCTGTGGCGTCGGCCGGCGCGTCGTTCCCCCGCCGGTCGAACGCGATGCCGACTCGGTAGCGCTTGAAGAACTCCGAGGTGATGAGAAAGAGGATGACGAGCGCCTGAATGATTTCGACCAACGCCGCGGGGACGCCGAAGGCGACCTCGACGCTCGACCCGCCGACGAACAGGACGGCGAAAAACAGCCCGGCGAGCGTGACCTTGACCGCGCTGTTGCGGCCCAGGAGGGCGATGGGAATCGCGGTGAACCCGTAGCCGGGGGCGAAGGCGGCGCGGAACCGCCCCTGCGAGCCGGCGATTTCAGCGATGCCGCCGAGCGCCGCGAACGCGCCGCCGAGGAGGAAGACGAACAGGTACACCGTGTGCCGGCTCATCCCCGCCTGCCGGGCGGCCTCGTCGTTCGAGCCGACGAACGTGACCTCGAAGCCGAGGCGCGTCTTGGTCATGACGACGTACGTGGCGACGACCGCTGCGACGGCGACCAACAGGCCGGCGTGAACGTCCGCGAAGAGCGGTATCGACTCGCCGCCGGGCACGAGTCCGGCGAGCGGCGGGAGGGTCGCGGCGTCCGAAAAGCGAGCCGACTGCGGGAAGTTCCCGGTGCCGCCCTGCATGGGACCGCGGAGCAGGTAGCTCTGGAGTTCCTGTGCGACGAACGTCAACAGAAGCGAGGTGATAATCTCGTTGACGTCCCACTTCGCGCGGAGCCACGCGGGGATGCCCGCCCAGAACGCGCCGGCGACGCAGGCGGCGAGAAACATCAGCGGGAGCAACGCCACGGCGGGAAGCGAGACGTTTACGGCGACCCACGTGCCGGCGAGCGCGCCGAGGAGGAGCTGTCCCTCGGCACCGATGTTGAACAGCCCCGCCTTCAGCGGGAGATACACCGCGAGGCCCGCCAGAATCAGGGGGACCGCCCTGACGAGGACCTCCGTGAGGCCGAACTGGCTGGTGAGCGTCTCGACGAACATCACGCCGTAGGCGTCCACCGGGTCGACGTTCAGCGCGACGAGCGCGACGCCGCCGACGGCTAAGGCCGCGAGGACCGTCAGTACCGGCGTCCCGTAGGCTAGCCACGCGGGGACGGTTCGACGGGGGTCGAGTTGCAGTTCGACGTTCATGAGCTCCCACCGAGTCCTCGGACTTGAGCGCCCGCGGTCGCGGTGGCGTCCCCGCCGCCGGTCATTTCGAGCCCGATTCGCTCGCGGTCGGCGTCCTCGGGCGTCGTCTCGTAGACGACCTCGCCCTCGTAGACGACGAGGATGCGGTCGCTCAGGTCGATAATCTCGTCGAGGTCCTCCGAGAGCAGCACCACGCCGGTCCCCTCGGTCCGCTGGTCGAGAATCGCCTCGCGGATGGACTCTATCGCGCCGACGTCGACGCCGCGGGTGGGCTGGTTCGCGACGAGGAGGTCGGGGTCACGGGAGATTTCTCGGGCGAGAATGAGCTTCTGTAAGTTACCGCCCGAGAGGTCGCCGGCCGTCGCGTCGGTCACGTCGTGGACGCCGCGAACGTCGAACGCCTCGACGAGCGCCTCGGCGTGCGCCCGGAGTTCGCCGTAGTCCAGCGTCACCCCGCTCCCGAAGCGGTCCTCGCGGAAATCCTTCATCGCCGCGTTGTGCATCACAGAAAGGTCCCCCGCGGAGCCGTAGCGGTTTCTATCTTCGGGGACGAACGAGACGCCGTTGTCGATAAACGTCCGGGGCGAGGCGTTCGTGAGGTCCCTCCCGTCGACAGTCAGTTCGCCCGCGGAGACAGTGCGGAGTCCGGCGATGACTTCCGCGAGTTCCTTCTGCCCGTTACCGCTGACGCCGGCGATGCCGACAACCTCACCGCGGCGAACCGTGAGGTCGACGTTCGACAGCGCCTCGATGCCGCGGTCGTCCGTGGCGGAGACGTTCCGCGCCCGGAGGACTGGCTCGCCGGGGGCGACGCGTTCTCTGTCGACCGTGAACAGCACTTCGCGGCCGACCATCATCTCCGCGAGGTCGGCTCGAGAAACGTCTGACGTGGAGACGGTGCCGACGTTCTCGCCGTCGCGGAGGACGGTCACGCGGTCGACGACCGCTTCGACCTCCTCGAGCTTGTGCGTGATGAAGATAATCGACACGCCCTCGTCGGTGAGGCGTTCGAGCGAGTCAAAAAGGAGGTCGGCCTCGGTCGGCGTCAACACGGCCGTCGGCTCGTCGAGGATGAGCAGGTCGACATCGCGGTACAGCGCCTTGAGAATCTCGACGCGCTGTTGCTGGCCGACGCCCAGCTCCCAGACTTTCGCGCTCACGTCGATGTCGAAGCCGTACCGGTCGGCCAGTTCTTGGATGCGCCGCTCCGGAACGTCGAGGCCGAGCGAAAACCGCCCGGCGAGCGACTGGACGAGCGAATTGGAGCGGACGGCGTCCGGGAGCCATCCGCCCGCGTCCGCGTCCGGGCGAAACGGCGTCGCCGGCTCGCGCTCGCCGAGGACGACGTTCTCCGCGACGGTTAGACGGGGAATCAACATGAAGTGCTGGTGGACCATCCCGATTCCCGCGTCGATAGCGTCCTGCGGGGAGTCCAGCCGAAGCCGCGTTCCGGAGAGGGAGATTTCGCCGTCGTCCTGCGAGTAGAGACCGTACAGAATCTTCATGAGCGTGCTCTTTCCAGCGCCGTTCTCGCCGAGCAACCCGTGGATTTCACCGCGCTCGACGGTGAGGTCAATGTGGTCGTTGGCCACGACGCCCGGAAACGCTTTCACGATGTTCTCCATCCGGAGAAATGGTTCCCTTGTCATGTGGTATATTCACAGGAGTGTATTGAATCCACCAAGATAACTGTTCTCATGACCGGAATATTTGTTTTGACGTGCCCATCTGTTCGGGGGTGTTCGGATGACGTGGGGAAATTCATAAATCCCGCCTCCGACAAGAGCGCCTATCGATGTGGACACCGACCGCCTCTCGGATAGCCGAATCGAACGGAGCGCAACGATGAGCGACGAACCGGTTGACCTCCTCGTCAGCGGGAACCTCGTCAACGTCGACACGGGGACCGTCTCGGAGTCGTTCGTCGCCGTGGACGACGGGCGAATCGTCGCGCTCGAAGAGCGACCGGCGGCCCGCGAACTCGACGCGGAGTACATCGCGCCCGGTCTCATCGACGCGCACATGCACGTCGAGTCGTCGATGGTGACGCTCCCGCAGTACGCCGACGCGGTGGTGCCGCGGGGCGTCACGAGCGTGGTTCACGACCCGCACGAGATTGCGAACGTGAGCGGCGTCGCCGGCGTCGAGGCGATGATGGCCGACGCGACACGGACGCCGCTGAAAGTCCGCTTTACCGTTCCGTCGTCGGTCCCGGCGACGACGTTACAGGACGGGGGCGCGACGCTCGATGCCGAGGCCGTCGACGCCCTGCTCGGGGAAGACGAGGTCGTCGCGCTGGGCGAAGTGATGAACGTTCCCGGCGTCGTCGCCGGCGACGACTCCGTCCACGAGAAGATTCGGGCCGCGAGGGACCACGGGCTGACGGTCGACGGACACGCGCCTCGGGTACGCGGAAGCGACCTCCAGACGGTCGCCCGATACCTCGACAACGACCACGAGAGCATCAGTCTCGCGGAAGCCCGAGAGAAAGTCGAGGCGGGACTCCGCGTCTACCTCAGGGAGGGTTCCGCGAGCAAGAACCTCGCGGACGTGGTCGGTCTCGTCGACGAGGTGGGCAGTCGGCGGCTCTCGCTGTGTACCGACGACAGAGACGTCGTCGACCTCGTCGAGCGGGGCGGCGTCGACTTCGCGGTTCGAAAGGCCATCCGGTTGGGTGTCGACCCGGTTGAGGCGGTGCAGATGGCGACCGTCAACACCGCCGAGAGCTACGGGCTCCCCTTCGGGCGGATTCGGCCGGGGGCACCGGCTGACCTCGTCTTGCTCTCGGACCTGCGAACGTGGGAGGTGGACCACGTCGTCGTCGACGGAGCGGTCGACCCGACGAAGGGTGGTGGCGCGCCGCCGGCGTCGGCCATAGCGACCGGCACCGTGAGGTTCGAACCGGTGTCGGCGGCGGACCTC
Organism: Haloferax volcanii DS2; assembly: GCF_000025685.1. Classification (GTDB taxonomy): domain Archaea; phylum Halobacteriota; class Halobacteria; order Halobacteriales; family Haloferacaceae; genus Haloferax; species Haloferax volcanii. Next base: position 365,205 of record NC_013964.1, read on the forward strand.
GCGGTGCGACACGCGGGGGACTACCCCGTGCGAGTCAGAGTCATCGACGCGGTCGGCGGACTCCAGACAGGACGGGCGGAAGCAGACGTTCCCGTCGCGCCGGTCAACGAGGAACGGGTCCTCACCGCGAACGCGGACGACGACGTGCTTCCACTCGCCGTCATCGAACGGCACGGGGAAGCGGGCGGCATCGGCCGCGGATTCGTCCGCGGGCTCGGGCTGGAGCGGGGCGCTGTGGGATCGACGGTGGCCCACGACGCGCACAACTGCATCGTCGCCGGCGTCGACCACGACTCGATGGCGACCGTGGCGAACCACCTCCGGGATGTCGGCGGCGGCGTCGCGGCGTACGACCCGGAGGACGACGCCCTGTCGTCGCTGGCGCTTCCGATGGGAGGGTTGATGTCGGACGAATCGCTGGGGACCGTAAAGGAGACGTTCGAATCAGTCGAGGCGACCGCCGACGACCTCGGACTCGACCGCGACGGTGGCCTGATGGCGCTGTCGTTTCTCGCCCTCGAAGTGATTCCGACGTACCGACTCACCAACAACGGGCTGGTCGACGTGGAGTCGTTCGAGTACGTGCCGACAGTTATCGACTGACAGCAGAACGACCGTCGCGGCGCGTGGAGTCGATATTCGTCCACAGAAACATCGTATTCAGCGACATTCGATTTCAAAACGGGGAGGAACTGACTTGTATGACAATTATATCTAGAAGATGATGAAAATATTTAAGTATAAATTACAATGACAAGTAAGCGGTTACGCGATGTTAGACGAGGAATCTTCGATTCAGCGGAGAGACGTACTGAGTGCGCTCGGTGCCGCCGGCGTCACCACGCTCGCGGGTTGTACCGGTGGAGACACCGGAGACACCGACGACACGGAGGCGAGCGAAACGACGGCCAGCGAGGGAACGACCAGTGGAACGACGACCGGCGACGTCGAGACCACCGACGGCGGGGGGCCAAGCGAGGGAGAGACGGTCAACGCCGCGTGGGTGTACATCTCCGAAATCGGTGATCTCGGGTGGTCGTGGGCGCACGACCAAGCCCGGCAGGCCGTCGACGAGCAGTACGACTGGTTGGAGACGGAGTACACGGAGGCCGTCGCGCCCTCGGACTCCGAGCGGGTCTTCGAGCAGTACGCCCAAGGGGACGTGGACGTGATATTCGGAACCACGTTCGGCTACCAGGACCCGATGTACGCGGTGGCGGAGGACTACCCGGACACCGTGTTCGAACACGCGACGGGCTACCGGACGCGGGAGAACATGGGTCGCTACATGGGTCGCATCTACGAGCCGCGGTATCTGGCCGGACAGGCCACCGGAATGGTCACCGAGAACAACACCATCGGGTACGTGGCCGCGTTTCCGATTCCGGAGGTCGTTCGGTCCATCAACGCGATGGCGCTGGGCGCGCGCTCCGTCAACCCCGAGGCGACGTTCAAGGTTCGCTGGGTCAACGCCTGGTTCGACCCGCCGACGGCAAGAGAGGCCGCGAACGCGCTCATCGACGAGGGCTGTGACGTCATCGCCCAAGAGCAGGACTCGCCGGCGGCGGTCAGGGCCGCCAGCGACGCCGGCGTCTGGACCTCAGGGTACAACGCTCCGATGGGGCAGTTCGGCGGTGAGAACTACCTTATCTCACCGATTTGGGACTGGACCGAGTTCTACGGTCCGACCCTCGAATCGCTCCACGAGGGGTCGTGGGAAGCCGATGCGTTCTGGGGCGGGATGGAGACGGGCGTTCCGATGCTCGACGAGTGGGGACCGAACGTCTCACAGGAGGTCAAAGACCAGGTCGCCGCGACGGAAGAGCAAATCCTGAACGACGAACTCGACGTGTGGGCGGGCAGCGCGTTCGAGGGGGAAAGCGACGAGTTCCTCTTCCAAGAGATGAGCAGTTTCGTCGAGGGCGTCGAAGGCGAAGTGCCGAGCTAATCCGCGTCTGCCGGGGATGCGCGGCGGAGCACGACGACGGTCGACCGGCCGACCGACGGACGAGTATGCCAACCCACAGCGCACTTTTTGCGGCCGCGAACTACCGCAGACGACGAGGGCCACCGGACCCCCGCCGGTGGTGGCGACCCGGAGTCACTGCGTTCGGCTATGGTAAACGAATTTCGCGGATTCCGAGAACGGACAGACCCGCCCTTAGACCGGAATATGAGAATAAGGCCAAATATAGTGTATTTACCGTACGTACATATTCATGTAGCATCGTATAGTTAACATAGGCGAACGTTAATACGGGAGGAGTGACACAACCACACTATGAAACAGACGGGGCAAAAAGGGGGGCCACGGACGCTGAAGACGGTCACGACGGCGTCACGGGTTCTCGACGCCGTCAAAGACTGCGATGGAATCGGTGTTTCGGAGCTCTCCGACTATTTGGACATCTCGAAGAGCACGGCGTACATCCATCTCAGGACGCTGGAGGAAAACGGCTTGCTCGTCCAGCGCGGGGACCGCTACCGGTTCGCGTTCAAATTCACCGTCCTCGGAGAGTACGCGCGGAATCAGAGCCCGCTGTACCGATACGGTAAGCCGGAGGTCGAAAAACTCGCGGCGGAGACCGACCAGTACACGCACATCGTCACCGAGGAGAACGGCTACGGGGTCAACCTCTACCAGGTGAAAGGGGACACGAGCGTCGATGGAGAGTACCAGACCGAGAAGGTACAGAGCCAAGACCACCTCCACTACACCGCCTCCGGAAAGGCGATTTTGGCCGCCCTTCCCGACGAGCGAGTCGAGAAAATCATCGAACAACGCGGACTCCCTGCGCAGACGAAAGCCACTATCACCGACCGCGAGGCGCTGTTCGACGAACTCGAACAGATTCGCGAGCGCGGCTACGCGTACAACGACGAAGAGGAGATCAGAGGGTTTCGCGCCATCGGTGCGCCAATCGAAGACCCGAGCGGGCAGGTGCTCGGTTCGGTGAGCGTGTCGGGCCCGACCAGTCTCCTGCAAGGCGAGCAGTTCCAAGAGCACGTCCCGAAACTCGTCACGCAGTCCGCGAACGTCATCGAGGTCAACATCAACATGAACGCGCAGTCGTAGTCGATGGGACGGGGCGTTTGTAATGTTCGAACGCGCTTCCAAACGGGAGTCGTATGAGAATATTGTTAAATCCCCACGATATTCATCTTGCATCGCCTTGGAGAACGCTCAATATCACCGACATCAGCACTCTCTGTTGGAGTTGATTCGTCACACCCACACAAGTGTGTTATCACCGTACAATACACCGTGCGCGATGACACGGATGCGGGAGCGGCAGATAATTTTACACATCTACGACCGTAATCCGCTGCGACGAAGTGCTGAAATTGTATCATTAGATAGTCACGATTCGAGAGCATATAAAGTTCGGCAAAAACGAACGTAACCGTCGGGCGAGCCAGGAGAGCGGGCGAAGACCGCGGGTTCGGCTCGCTCGAACCCGAGTCACGCGAGCGCGAGTTCCAGTTCGAACTCGCTGACGATGTCCTTGACCGTGTGTGCGAGTTCGGCCTTCCGGTCCTCGCCGGTCACCGAGTGGGCCGGGCCCGTGACGCTGAAACCGCCGATAACGTCGCCCGAACGGCGCGTCGCGGCGACGCCGATGGCGTAGAGTTCGTTGAAGTTCTCGGCGCGGTTGACGGCGTAGCCCTGCTCGCGGACGCGCTCCAGTTCCTCGAACAGCGCCTCGCGGTCGGTGGTGGTGTTTTCCGTCTCCTGCGGCAGGCCCCACCGGTCGAGTATCTGTTCGATGCGCGGTTCGGGGAGTTCCGCGAGAATCGCCTTCCCGACGGCGGTGTTGTGCAGGAACAACCGATTGCCGAGTTGCTCGTGGGACCACCCCATCTTGCTCCCCGAGGCGGTGTGCAGGAAGACGGCCTTCCCACCCATCTCGACGGTGAAAATCGACCGAAGGCGGGTCTCTTCGAACAGTCGCTCGGTGAACTGCCGCGCGAGGACGAACGCCGGTTCCCGCGTCCGGACTTGGTTCCCTAACCGAAGCAGTTCCGGGCCGATGAAGTAGAAATCGCCCTCCTTGATGACGAACTGTTCCTGCTTGAGCGTCGCGAGGTGACCGTGAATCGTGCTTTTGGGCTTGTCCATCCGCTCGGCGATTTCGGAGACTCGCGCGCCGTCTATCGCTTCGAGTTGCTTCAGAATCGCTATCGAGGTGGCGGTCGTCCGGAGCGTCTTTGGTGAGTTATCCGTTGGCATACCTCAATATTTTCGGCTATGTATTTAAAGTTCAGGATAGTCGAACAGCTGGTCGACCCCGCGGCGCAGGGTGGCCCGGCGGGCGCGGCGTCGTCGGGCGCGTTCACCCCTCGACTTCGACCCAGCCGCCGCGCTCGCCGGACTCGTAGGCCGCATCGAGGACGCGAAGCAGCTGCACGGCGTCGTCGGCCGTCGCGGGCACGTCGCCGGTCTCGTAGCCCGCGAAGTAGTCCTCGAAGTAGTCCTGCACGAAGTCGCCCCACGCCGGGAACCGGTCGTAGGTGAACTCGAACTCGACGGTCCGCTTGGGCGCGGCGGTCCAGTCGGGGTGTTCCGAGGTGATGTCGAGCGGGACCGTGGGTTCGTGCTGCAGCGAGTCGTGGTGCAGCGGCGTCAGCGCCTGCCCCTCGGTGCCGTAGAGCCCGAGGTGCGTGTCCTTGCCGCGGTCGCTCAGGTAGTAGCCGGTGTGGTACGTCCCGAGCGTCCCGCTTTCGGTCTCGAACTGGAGGACTGCTCCGGCTTCCACGTCAGCCTCGACCGCGTCGTGGAACCGGGCGTTCACCCGCGCGATGGGGTCGTCGAGAATCCACGGCATCACGTCGACCCAGTGCGGGCCAATCCACTGGAGCGCGCCGCCGCGACTCGTCTCCCTGTCGTAGAGGTAGTGGTCGGTGTCCCGGTAGGAGAGCTGGCTGGCGTTGAAGCGGCCGTCGAGCGTCCACACGTCGCCGAAGAAGCCCTCCGAAACTCGGTCGCGGAGCGCCATCGCGACGGGGTTGCGCCGGTAGTACATCGTCGGCGAGACGGTCACGCCGAGCTCGTTGGCCCGCTCGGCGATGTCTTCGAGGTCGGCGGCGGTCCGAGCGATGGGTTTCTCGCTGACGACGTGAACGCCGTTCTCGACGGCGCTCTCGATGATTTCCGGCGTCTCGTCGCTCCGGTAGGTTATCCACGCCACGTCGACGTCGGCGTCGGAGACGAGTTCGTGTGGGTCCTCGTAGACCGCCGCGCCGCCGACGAGGTCCGCCATGTCCTGTCCCTCGGTCGTGATTTCGTCGGGCCGGTCGTCCATCGCCGCGATGTTCTCCACGTCGACCCGCCGGCCGGGCTCGCAGACCGCGGTAATCGTCGCGTCCAACTCGCTCGCGACCGCGAAGTAGGGGTCCCGGTGGTGGTGGTCGATACCGATGTATCCGATATTTGTACCCATACACGTAGTTCACCGAAAGTGATTTAAAAATGTTCGGGTATAAGCAAGGTAATCGGCGGCGGACGGTGCGGTGGCAGACGGTGCGTCGGCCTCGTGCGGTTAGCGCTGCGGCGTCTCAACCCGACGAGACCACGACCGGAGCCACGGGCGAGTCCCGCCGTTGGGGACGTTCAGTTCGTGGCTGTTGACCGGGAGGTCCGGGTAGCCGCCGACCTGTTCCTGACTGTCGACGAGGTAGCTCTCCCCGCCTTCGACGTTTTCGAGAATGCGTTCGTCGGTCGCCGTCCGGTCGGCCGGGCGCGCGCCGACGTTCGCGAGGTTGTGGTCGAACGTCCGGTCCGACGACATCGCCGCCAGTCCGTCGGGCCACAGCGGCCGTTCATCGACGACAGTCACGTTCTCGTCGACCATCGCCACGTCGCCGTCGGTGAGGTTGTCTTCGAGGTACGCCACGGCGGTGTCCACGTCGTCCTCGGTGAAGACGTTCGCCTTGTCCGAGTTGGGTCGGAGGTAGGCGTTGCCGACGATGCTCGCCTCGGTGTCGGGGTCAAGCCAGGTGCCGTCTTCGAAGTCGTACATCACGTTGTTGACGACGACGCTCTGGGTTCCCTCCTTGAGTCTGGGATGGCGGTCGGTATTGAACGCCCAGACGTTCCCCAGCATGGCGACGTTCTTCGCGTCGTTGCCGATGAGCGACCCGTAGCCGTGTTCGCCCTTCGGGTGGACCGAGTCGTCGAGCGCCTCGGCGACGAGGCAGTTCGAGACGGTCGTCTCCGCGGTCTCGTAGCCGACCGAGAGGCACTCGTCGACGCTCCACGAGGCGGAGACGTGGTCGATGACGTTGTTCGTCGTCTCGTCGGCCGTGTTGACCGTGTCGAGCGCCCAGTCCTCGGTCGCGTCCTCGATGCCCGCGTCGCCGAGTCGGACTCGAACGTGCTGGAGGACGCAGTCGCTCGCCCCGATATTCACGCGACCCTTGACCAGGGTGACGCCCGGCGAGGGCGCGGTCTGGCCCGCGATGTAGCACTTGTCGTACGGAATCGGGAGGTCGCGCACGCCGAGGTCGATTGTTCCGCTGGTCTCGAAGACGACCAATCGCTCGCCGTCGATGGTGACCGCCTTTTCCAGTTGGCGGCGGGTCGGTTCGGTTATCACGATGATCGGGGTGTCGTCGTCGAGCCACGGTGCGGCCTCGGCGAACCCGTCGCTCGGTCCGAAGTGGGACACGCTGTCCGGGCCGGGGTGGGCCGGAACCTTGCTGTTCGACGGGTTCGGGGTGTTGAACGTGGAAACCGAACCCCGAGCGGTGTCGCCGTCGGCCGTGTCCGCCACCGCGCGAACCTCGTAGTAGCGACGCCGCGTCAGGTCGTCGGCGTCGACGCTGAACGCTCCCGACGAGGTGAGTTCCGTCGAATCCGTGGTCTTCCACGACTCGGTGGGTACCTCCCGGTACTCGAAGTAACACTCTGCGGAGTCGGCACCGCCGAGGTCGCCGAGGTCGCCGGTGAGCGTGGCGGACCCGGGGCCGATGTCGGTCACGTCGCCGGTCGAGACGAGCGGAACGCCCGTCGTGTTCTCCACGCTCCCCGCGACTTCGACGTCGCCGATATCGCGGTTCCGGTCGGGGTCGACCCCCGAGAGACTCTGGAACGTCGCCGTCGCGAGCGTCCCCGAGAGGTGGCTGGTGACTGCCAGTCCGACGTAGACGCTGTCGCCCAGCGAGATGTCGGCGGCGTCGAGCGTGTTAATCGACGTCCACGTCTCGCCGTCCGTGGAGTGGTAGGTCTCTATCGCGTCTCCGCTTCGCTTGAGACGGAGCCAGTCGGCCGGTGTGCCGCCGACGCTATCCGTCTCAGCGCCGTCTTCGGGCCGATACTGCATCGACGCCTCGCCGTTGGGCCGGCGACGGACCATGACGTTCTTCGAGTCGGGGTCGAGCGACTCGCGGACCATCGGGCCCGCCTTCGTCCAGCTTTCGACGTTGTCGATGCCGGTGTTCTGGACGGCGACGTCGAAATCGCCGCTCAGCTCCGTATAGTAGTAGTGAAACGCGTCGGCGGTGCCCCAGATGTCGTCGCCGCCGCCCTGCATCGAAATCACGGTCGCAGCCGCGGCGCTGCCACCGAAGAGGCCAGTCGTCGCCGCACCGATACTTCCTGCTCCGAGCACGCGGAGGAACGTCCGTCTGTCGGGTCTCATGAGTGCATCACTCGAACAGACAACATATTCAACGATTGTTATAATTTATGGCAGCCTGGACGGAGGCCGACACAGCATATAAAGTCCGAGAGTGTCGAACGAATGACGCCGGCGCTGGTTCGAAATGACGAGATGAGACATGAGATATTACACCAATATGTTTGTAACACATCGCCTATTCCTTATAAAATTCGGGATATTCGAATAGAGGCGTTCACTCACACACGTCCTCGATTACGCTCTGTCGGACATCGTCGTAATCGACGGTTCGCGGATGCAGGCGACGGTCAGGCGCGCGAATCGTTCCGGCGGAAACCGGAACCATGCAAAAGGTTATTACACTCCGACCAGCAGATTGATGCAACGAGTCAGCACATGCAAGAGCTAGGTATCATCATGAACGGCGTGACCGGCCGGATGGGAACGAATCAGCATCTCATCCGCTCTATCGTCGCGCTGCGCGAGGAGGGCGGCGTGGAACTCCCCAGCGGGGAACGAGTCATGCCGGACCCGCTTCTCGTCGGCCGCAACGAACGCAAACTCCGCGAACTGAGCGAGGAACACGGTATCGACCGGTGGACCGTCGACCCCGACCTCGAGACGTGTCTCGACGGCGACGACGAGGTGTACTTCGACTCGCAGATAACCCCCCGCCGCCCGGACAGCGTCATGAAGGCCATCGACGCCGGAAAGCACGTCTACTGCGAGAAACCGCTGGCGAGCGACCTCAGCGCCGCGCTCGACGTGGCCGGGATGGCTGAAGAGAGCGACGTGAAACACGGTATCGTCCAAGACAAACTCTGGCTCCCGGGGCTGTTGAAGCTCCAGCGACTCATCGAACAGGACTTCTTCGGCGACATCCTCTCGGTGCGCGTCGAGTTCGGCTACTGGGTGTTCACCGGCCACGGCCAGGAGGCACAGCGCCCCTCGTGGAACTACCGCGCCGAGGACGGCGGCGGTATCGTCGACGACATGTTCTCCCATTGGAGCTACGTGCTGGAGAACCTCTTCGGCGAGGTGGAGTCCGTCCGCTGTCTCCAGAAGACCCACATCGACGAGCGAATCGACGAGGACGGCGAGCCCTACGAGGCGACCGCCGACGACGCCGCCTACGCCATCATGGAGTTGGAAGACGACATCGTCGCCCAACTCAACTCCTCGTGGACCGTCCGCGTCAACCGCGACGACCTCCTCGAAATCCAGGTCGACGGGACCGAGGGAAGCGCGGTCGCCGGCCTGCGCGACTGCAAGACGCAGGGCCACGCGAACACGCCGAAACCGGAGTGGAACCCCGACACGCCGAAGGAACACGACTTCTACGAGGACTGGACGGGCGTCCCGAACAACCGGGTGTTCGAGAACGCGTTCAAGCTCCAGTGGGAGAAGTTCGTCCGCCACGTCGTCGCCGACGAGCCGTTCCCGTGGGACTTCACCGCCGGGGCGCGTGGCGTCCAACTCACCGAGGCGAGCTATCGGTCCTCCGAGGAGGGTCGCCGCGTCGTCCTCGACGACCTCAGCGTGTAGAAAGGCCCCCCGACGAACAGTTTTATGTCGAACTCGGCCGTCGAGTTCCGCATGCACACAGATGGCGACGAGAACCCCGTAGACTGGCTCTCAGTCCCGGAAGACGTTATCCTCGAAGCGTGCGGTAACCCCTCGCTCCCCGAGTTAGGTATCATCGAACAAGTCTGGGAGACGAATCCCATTCCGGCGGCCGACGTTCCGGAGGCGGCCGCGAAGGCCGTCGCCGCGCTGTCGTTCGCGGCTGTTCCCGAGGGTGGCGAGGTCGCGCTCGGCGTCGGGAGCCGCGGTATCGCGAACATACCCGACATCGTCGCGGGCGTCGTCGACGCCGTCTCCGAGGCGGGCTACGAGCCGTTCGTCTTCCCCGCGATGGGGAGCCACGGCGGTGCGACCGGCGACGGACAGCGGGAGATGCTGAACGAACTCGGCATCACCGAGGAGCGAATCGGCTGCGAGATTCGGTCCAGTATGGAGGTCGTGGAGGTCGGGCGCACGCCGGACCGCGACGTGCCCGTCGTCGCCGACGCCAACGCCGCGGGCGCGGACGCCATCATCCCCATCAACCGCGTCAAGCCCCACACAGACTTCGACGGCGAGGTCGAAAGCGGGCTGTCGAAGATGCTCGTCATCGGCATGGGCAAACAGCGCGGCGCGCAAATCGCCCACAAGTGGGCCGTCGACTGGTCGTTCCGACGGATGATTCCCGAGATAACCGAGCAACTGCTGGACTCGCTTCCCATCGTGGGCGGCGTCGCCATCGTGGAAGACCAGCACGACGACACCACGCTCATCGAGGGCGTCCCCCCGTCGGGCTTCCTCGACCGCGAGCGCGAACTGCTCGAAACCGCGTACGAACTGATGCCGAAGCTCCCGTTCGAGGAGCTCGATTTGGTCGTGTTCGACCGACAGGGCAAGGAGATTAGCGGGCAGGGGATGGACACGAACGTCATCGGCCGCCGGCCGTTTTCCATCAACGAGCCCGCGCCCGAGAAGCCGAACATCAAGCGCATCTACACCCACGGGCTGACCGAGAAGACCCACGGCAACGCGATGGGCGTCGGGTCGGCCGACGTGATTCACGAGGACATCGTCGCCGAGTTGGACGCGCAGACGACGCTCATCAACGCGCTCACCGCGAGCACCATCCGCGGCGTGAAACTCCCGCCCGTCGTCGAGACCGACCGCGCGGGCGTGGTCGCCGCGCTGTCGACAATCGGCGTCGTCGAGCCCGACACGGTCCGGGTCGTCCGCGCGGCCGACACCATGCATCTCCACCGGCTGTACGCCTCGCCGGCGCTCGTCGAGGAGGCCCGCGAGCGAGACGACCTGCGCGTGGTCGAAGATCCCACACCGATAGCGTTCGAGGACGGCCAGTTCGCCGCGCCGTCGCTCCGGGACTGAAGAACGCGAGCGCGTCTTTTTCGGAAAAACGAGTGCGTCAGGCGTCGCCTACCGCTCGACCGTTTCTGGCTGCACCGAGACGACGGCCTCGTCCATGTCGCCGTAGTTGCCGGCGAGGAGTACCGAGGACTCGCCGTCGCTCTCGCCGCGGACGCGGGCGAACGGCTCGCCGTCGTCGGGGGCGACGCAGCCGCCGATTCGGAGGTTCTCGACGCCGTCTGCCTCGACTGCCGGCCCCTCATCCGCCTCGGCCTCGAAACCGTCGAGGACGACGGTCGAACTCGCTTCCGCGGTCAGCGGGGTCCCGCTCCCGTCGGGGACCGTCACGCGAACGTCTTTGAACGAGACGCGACCGAGCGACTTACAGAAGACGCCGTGTCGCTGGTCGTACCCCTTCGCCATCGCCGGCGAGAGGTCCGAGGCGTCGAACGGGCGGGTCGCGTCGATGTCCACGTCGGTAAAGGAGATTCCCTCGAACCGCTGTTCGGGGAGGCCGGCGAGGAACGCCGCCGACTCGACCTCCTCGGCGGTGATGTGGTGGAAGTCGACGTTTCGGACGTTCGGCGTCGCCTCGGTGACGGGCTTGGGGTCGCTGTCGATGTCCGTCTGGTAGTAGCCGTTGATGACGAACGGGCAGGCGACGCGGCGCATGATGATGGTGTCGAACCGGAGGTCCTCGACCGTCCCGCCGCGGCCGCGCTTGGACTTGATGCGGATGCCGCGGTCGGTGTCGGTGAAGGTGCAGTTCGTGACGGTGACGTGCCGCACGTCGCCGGCAGTCTCGCTCCCGATGACGACGCCGCCGTGGCCGTGTTCGACCGTACAGTTGGTTACGACGACGTTCTCGGTCGGGCGTCCGACCTCGCGGCCCTGCTCGTCCTTGCCGGACTTCAGGCAGATGGCGTCGTCGCCGGCGTCGATGTGGGTGTCGCTGACCCTGACAAAGCGCGAGGAGTCGATGTCGATGCCGTCGCCGTTCGGGGCGTCCGGCGGGTTCTGAATCGAGACGTCGTGAATCGTCACGTCGTCGGAGTAGACCACGTGGGTGTTCCAGAACGGGGAATTCCGGAGCGTCACGCCGGAGACTGTCACGTTCTCACAGCCGTCTATCTGGAGCAGCGGCGGGCGAACCGTGAACGTGCTCACCTCGTCCTGCTGGTTGCCGCTTCGAATCTCCTCGAGTCGCGCGGCGAGTTCGGAGGGGTACTGCTCGGGCGGTAACGACACGAACACCCACCAGTAGGAGCCGCCGCCGTCGATGACGCCCTCGCCGGTGATGGTGACGTTCGAGGCGTCGGCCACGTGGAGACACGGGTGGAAGCCGTCTTGGTCCCACCCCTCCCAGCGGCTCTCGACCGTCGGGAACTCGGTGAAGTCCTGGACGAACCGGAGTTCCGCCCCGTTTGCCAGTCTGAAGGTCGTGTCGTCGCCGACGCGGAGCGGGGCGCTGCGGTACGTCCCGGGCGGGAGATACACCTCGCCGCCCTCGCCGGCGCAGTCGTCGAGCGCCGCCTGAATCGCCGCCGTGTCGAGCGAATCGTCGTCTTCGATACCGTAGTCGCGCACGTTCCGCTGTTCGAGAGTCACGCCTGAAGCATCCGCGAGCGCGTTCATAAACGTTGTGCCGAGGTACCACGACGCACCGAAATCGGCGACGAGAGGCGAGACGAGAGACGGAAGCGGGGGCGGAGAGAGCACGCCGACTCAGAGTCGGTCGCGCAGGAAGGGCCACGCGCCGGCCTCGAAGAAGCGGTGGCCGCCGTCGCCGACGAAGAGGCTGCACTCTCTCTCGGCGTCCGCAGCGCGGTACCGACCCTGGATGCGGTCGAACGCCCGTCTCGTCCCGGCTATCGGGAAGATGGGGTCGGATTCGCCCGCGACGATGCGGAGCGGTCGCGGGGCGACGAGGCCGGCGATGTCCCACGCCTCGCCGAGGCGTCGGAGGCCGGGAACGTAGTTGCACAGGCAGTGGTCGATGGGGACGATGGAGTCCTCGAACGGACAGACCGACGCGCAGGCGACGACGTGCCCGATTCGGTCGTCGAGCGCGGAGTGCCCCTCGACGAAGTCGACCAGACGACGCACGTCCCACACGCGCTCGCCGACGAGCGACCGGCCGAGGAGTTGGGCGCGCTTCTGCCAGCGCGTACACGCGCTGACGGCGTCGGACGAGTCCGAGTCGTCGGATGTGTCGGGTGACAGCTCGCCGAAGGCGCGCATGTCGGGAGCGACGACGGCGAAGCCCCGCCGGGCCGCCTGTCGGGCCATGTCTCGTCGGTCGTCGGCGATGTGACGGCCGGCCGCCTCGCCCTCGGCGACGCCGGCGGCGAGGTCTTTGCCGTGTTCGGTGTGGCCGTGAAGCGCGACGGCGACGGGGTACGGCGGGTCCACCGAGTCGGGGAGAAGCAGGTAGAACGGGACGCGGAACCCCCGTTCGGTGCGGACGCTCCACGTCCGTCGCTCGTAACTCCGGTGTCGAACCGTCGCTTCCGGATGCTCCCGTCGCCTCGGGTCGATGTCCTCGACGGCGCTGTCGCGAACCGCCGGAAATCCGAGCACGTCGCGCAGTTCGGCGCGGAACGACTCCTGCCACGCCTCGAATTCCTGTCCTGTCTCACCCGCGTACGCGGCCGAGCCGTCGGTCGCTCGGAGGACGTCGTCGAACCAGTCGTCGTAGTCGAAGCCAGTCATTCGGTGTCGTTCCGACGAACGCAACGGGTTCACAAGTGCGTGTCGACGTCGCGGATCGGAGGGTTGTTCCCCGTAGACGAACAAACCTAAATGCGAATGAAATCGGGCGTAAAACCCATCACTCGTCGGTTTTCGGTCGTTTTCGATGGAGAACGAACCGACCCGAAATCGGGAGAATGAGCATTACGGTTGTAGCGTCGTCACGGCGCGTGGCGAACCGAGTCAAGCCCTATTTCCGCTAGTAGAGGCCACAAATGCCACGATTCTGATGTTCGCGGCGGTGACTGGGACGCCACTCAGCGAGGACGCCCAACCGAATTCGGATGTTGAGTTCCCCATACGCGAACAAAAACTAACATATCAATTATATATTAGGAACGAAAATCGGAAGACAGCGGCGAGATAGCGATGAAAGTGATACTATGATATGAAGAACAGCGATGAGCCGAGTCGGGAGAGACGACGGGAGAAAGCAGAAAGCCGAAAGCGTTCAGTCGAGGGCGTCACTCAGGTAGCCGCACCGCCAGAAGACGACGCCGACGGTCGCGAGGAGCACGCCGGCGAGGGCGAAGTCCATCATGAGGACGACGTACGACGCGGTCCCGCGTTCGATGCCCGTCATCGCGAGGAGGCCGAGGACGACGATGAGCAACGTAAACGAGAGCACGCTCGTCCACAGCATCTTCTTTCGGCAAATCCAACATTTGAAGTACGACCGTTCTGAGGTTCCCATTACCGGCGATTTCGCAAAACAAGATAATAGTCCTTTGGGGGACCGCCCCGCGCGTCGCGAGAGTCACGGGCGCGACCGCGTAATCAAATGATGTCAGTAGACAATTACCATTATCGATGGGTATATACGGGATAGTCATAATGGGTACTGTGTGATGGATTCGCAAAGCAGCGCTGAGTCCGACAAGTGGATCAGCGACGACGAGTGGGAAGACGTATCGCCACAGACGCGCCGTCGTCTGCTTCGAAACGCGTTCGGTGCCACGGCCGGCGCCGCTGCGCTGGCTGGCTGTAGTCAGGGCGGGAACGAGGATACGCCGACGCCGCTCGAGAACGAAGGCGGTGGCGGCGAAAGCACGACGACTGACGGCGATTCGACCAGCCAGTCGTCGGGTCGAACGCTCGACCACATCATCTCGCTCGCGCCGACGAACGCCCGGTTCAATCCGTACGGCAACGCCGCGAACTTCTCGTTCCGGTGGTACTGGGCGATGTTCGACCAACTGGCCGTCCACGACAAGGTGTCGAACAAGACGAAAGGGATGGTCGTCGAGGACTGGGAGTACGCCGACAACGGACAGGTCGCGTGGAACATCCGCGACACCTACACGTGGCACAACGGCGACGACCTGACCGCGGAGGACGTGGCGACCCAGCTCAAAATCGGCAAGCTGATGCAGACCGTCCACAAGGGCTACGGCGCGCAACCGCTGTACGAGAACGTGGAGACGACCGGGAAGTACGAACTCACGTTCGACCTGGTCGAGCCCGACATCAGCCGGGAGATATTCGAGTTCGGTCACATGAAACGCCGCGCGTGGCTCTGGGCGCACCGAGACATCTGGGGGAAGTACGCCGAGATGTTCGACGACGCCACCACCGAATCGGAACGGACCTCCGCCCAGCAGGAGATGATGCAAGCGGTTCAACAGAACGTCTGGGACAACGCGAACGTCCCGGGTAACTCCGTCTGGGAGTTCGTCAGCGGAGAGGAGAACGTCGCGCACTTCGAACCCTACGACGACTACGTCAGCCCCTTCAGCGACGCCGAGTGGTCGAACGGCGAGATTACGGGCGACATGATAGACTACAGCCTCGACTGGCACCGCTACCCGAACCAGCAACAGCGGACCAAGGCGATGCAGGAGGGCGTCATCGACGTGAGCTACCCGCCGGAGTCGCAGTCCGCTCGTGACCGGCTCAAGGAGAACGGGTGGGGGCCGGCCGACAGCCTCTCCGAGGACCAGATTACGCCGCAGATGCGCAGCGGGGCGATGGGCGTCCTGCTCAACTGTCAGAGCGACATCACCGGCGACCCGCGCGTCCGGAAGGCGATTCACCACATCGTCCCCCGGAAGCCGCTCGTCGAGTGGGTTCCGGACTACGGCACCTACTGGGTCGAAGACCGCATTCCGTCCGGCATCGGGCAGGACAAGGAAGTGCCATGGTTCGGCGGGAACTCGAACTGGCCGAGCGGCGACCTCGCGAAGCTCGAGCGGTACGCCCACACGGAAGACGACGTGGACGAACAGCGGGCGACCGAACTCCTCGAGGCCGCCGGCTTCTCGAAGTCGGGCAACCGCTGGAAGGACCCGAACGGGGAGAACGTCACCCTTCGGTTCTACACGGCGACGTCCGACGAGGAGCCGATGGCCCTACGGTTCGCACAGATCGCGAAGTCCTACCTGGACGACTTCGGTCTCCAGACCGAAGTGACCGCACAGGAAGCGACCATCCGCGCCGGCAAGACCATCGAGTCCGGCGACTGGGAGTTACTGTTCGACAACTGGGGCGGTGCGAAGTCCGGCCCGCCGTTCCTCGGCTTCTCGAACTCCTTCAGAGTCCAGGAGTCGCTGTCCGGACAGCCGCTTCCGAGCAACGACAGCTGGGCGATGGACCGCGTCGTCGAGGTTCCGTACCCCATCGGGGACCCGGCCGGTGACCTCCAGGAAGTCGACGTCATCGACAAGCTCAACGAGCTCCGGACGCAGATGTCGGACGAAGAGCGCAGACAGAAGGTCGCGGAAGTCTCGTGGATATTCAACCAGTCGCTGCCGATGATGCTCATCAACGAGGAGGGCGGCACGGGCGGCTACTGGCTGAATCACGACAACTGGGCGACGAAGCCCCCGAACGACAACCTGAACCCGGCGTACCGCTACGAGATCGTCGAGATCGGTCAGTACTCCTACTGCCAGTACATGGCCAAGATGGGAACCGAATACTTCCACCCGGCGGAGGGAGGCCAGTAACCGCGCCGAGCGCCGCCACCTGAACGAGAAACCGTCGTCTCACCGAGTCAGTCAGAACGTATCAGCCATACGGTGAACTCCCCGTCCGGAGGCGCAACGCGCCGCCTCCGGACGCGACGACGGCGAGGTCGGTTCGGTCGAGTGCGGACGAAAGTAGCCCTATTCATAATGATTAAGTACCCACATGAGAGGTAAGAACTAGCAAGGATGGTCGAGAAAAATTACTACGTGCGCCGGATAGCGCAGGCCCTGATAACGGTCTGGGCGGCGATCACGTTCTCGTTCGTGACGGTTCGGCTCATTCCCGGCGGGCCGATGGACTACATCGCCGCGCAGATCAGACAGCGGTCCGGAGGGGCGGTTTCGTCGACCCGCCTCAACCAGATGGTCGAGATGTACTCGAACATCAACCCGGACAAGCCGATGCTGCAGGCGTACGTCGAATACATCGTATCGGTCGCGCAACTGGACTTCGGACGGTCTATCTTCTACGCGGACCCGGTCTGGAACGTGCTCGGACCGGCAATCCCGTGGACGATGTTCGTCTCGCTTTTCGCCCTCGTCATCGGCACCATCATGGTGTTTCTCATCGGCGGCTTCCTCGCCGTCCACGAGGGCGACACCTGGGACGTGGTCGGGAGTTACTTCGTCATCTTCTCCGACGCCGTCCCGTACTACATCGTCGGGCTCGTACTGCTTTTCACGCTCGGATTCGGTACCGAGTTCTTCCCCAACGGGGGGCGGTACGACAACGCGCTCACGCCCGGGTTCAACATCGAGTTCATGGCCAGCGTGCTGCGACACGCGGCGCTGCCCATCATGTCGTTCGCGCTGACCTCGTGGGGCGGCCTCGAGTTCCGCGCGCACTGTACCCGCATCATCGGTGAGGACTACGTCGACGTGGCGGAACTCAGGGGACTGCCCGACAGCCGGATTCAACTGCGGTACATCGGTTGGAACTCGATGCTGCCGATGTACACCGGCCTCATGGCCGGCCTCGCCAGCCTGTTCGGCGGGTCGGTCATTATGGAGCAGATATTCCGCTACCGCGGCATGGGCTTCTACTTCTACGAAGCCACGATGGCGCGGGACTACACGACGGTCATGGCGGCAGTCATCCTGTTTACCATCGTCACCGTCATCGGCCTGCTCATCGCCGACTTCACCTACGGCTTCATCGACCCCCGCGCCGGGCACACCCAGCGCGAGTCCTACTCGCGGTCGTACCGCGAAACGCTCCAGCGGTTCGTCAACCGCCTGCGGGGCGGCGGCGCAGACGAGACCGAAACCATCGACGACCGCATCGAAGGGAACCGCATCTCGGCCAGCGGCGCGATGAGCTTCGACGTCGATAGCTCCGACTTCTCGCGCGGAGAGTACATCAGAGAGCGAATCGACCAGAGTCTCCTGACCCCGTTCCGCATCATCTGGACCTCGCCGCGGGCGCGGGTCGGCGCGATAATCCTCGGTATCTTCGGCTTCCTCGGGCTGTTCGGGCAGTTCCTCGTCCCCGAGGTCAGCCCGATGCAGGGGCCGATTCTCCTGCAACCGCTGGAGAACGTGCGCTACCCGCTCGGCACCGACGACATCGGGCGCGACCTCCTCGCACAGCAGGTGCTCGCGACCCGCCCGATGCTCATCATGATGCTGTCGGGCGCGGCGGTGACGCTCAGCCTGGCCATCCTTCTCGGCGTCACGGCCGGCTACCTCGGCGGCGTCATCGACAAGGTGCTCATGACGGTGACGGACGTGATGATGAACATCCCCGGCCTGGCGCTGGTCATCGTCCTCGCCGTGATTCTCGAACCGAAGAGCCCGGTGTTCGTCGGGGTCGTGCTGGCCATCGACAACTGGCCACGGTTGGCCCGACAGCTCCGCTCGCAGGTGCTCACTATCCGCAGTGAGTCCCACGTCGAGGCCTCGCGGGTGCTCGGACTGCCAACATCGAGCATCCTCTCGAAGAACGTCATGTCCCGGCTCATGCCGATGCTGACGATGGGGACTGTCGGCTCCATGCGGAACATCCTGATGGAGTCCGTCGGCCTGTACTTCATCGGCGTGCTGCCGTTCACGACGAGCAACTGGGGCGTCGTCCTCAACATCGCCCGCAACGGCGGCGCGCTGTCCGGCATGGACCGCTTCCACTGGCTGCTCGCGCCGACACTGTTCATCGTCACGATGACGTACGGCCTCCAGCTGTTCGCGCAGGGGACGGACCGACTGTTCAACCCCCGCCTCCGCGCGCGGCACGCGGCCACCGTCTCGACCGACGACATGGAAGGCGGTCGCGGCGGCTCGGAAGGCGGCGACGGTGCCGCATCGGCCGCGGACTAACCAACCGGACCAGCCGGTCCGTTTCGCGTCGCTGCTTTTTTCGATTATCTCGACCCGAGAACGGTCGTGCCACACTGTCTCAGGGAAAAGGTTAACACACGCGCTATCGACCTACGAAACGGACTTCAACCATGAAAGTGGAGAAAGAAGGAAATACGACGCGGTACCTGCTCGGCCTCGTGATACTCGTAATCCTGCTCATCGGGGTGTACTACGGATTCACCATGATGTGATCAGAACAGTCGGTACGCCCAGAGCAGTACCCGGAACGCGACGGCGACGAACACCAGCAATCCACCGATTATTCCGAACATTCCCGCCCAGACGCCGGTCTGAAGGGCGGCACCGAAGAGAATCAACAGCGCGCCGAGGAAAACCACCGTCGAGGTGACACCGCCGATTTTGGAGCGAACTGTCCACAGCACGTTCTGTCGCGTTTGCGCTTGCGCCATGTCAGCACGGACATCGCGGACGAACTTATAGTTTGCCGGTATCGGCAGCCGAACCGCCCGAAGACTCCGATATCGACGCGCATGGACTGCGCTGTCGGAAAGTATTAAGTAGTATTGAACGTGATAGATTCCTACTACGGTCACATGTTGACGATAGGCACGCGTAACGGGCGGGGTCGCTCGCCCGCCGTACGAACCGACGAGAGGGACTGACCATGGCGACGCAACACACCAAACGGAAGACGCGGGACGAGCCATCTGCCGAGCACAACGTCTTAGAGATAACGAACGCGAGCGTCGCGTTCGCGATGGAGCGCGGGGACGCGCGGGTCCTCGACGACGTGTCGATAAATGTTCGCCGCGGCGAGGTGCTCGGCGTCGTCGGCGAGTCCGGCTCCGGCAAGTCGATGCTGGCGGACTCCATGCTCGACGCCATCGACTCCCCGGGGACGCTCACCGGCGACGTGGTGTTCAACCCGCCGGAGGGGGGCGAGCCCATCAAGGTCAACGAGCTGAGCAAAGAGGAGCTCCGTCGGTTCCGCTGGGAACGGGTCTCGATGGTGGTCCAAGGGGCCCTCGATTCGTTTAACCCGACGCTCAGCATCGGTGACCACTTCGTCGAGACGCTCCGAGCGCACGACTACGACATTCAGGAGGGGATGGAACGCGCCCGACAGCTCATCTCCGACGTACACCTCGAACCGGACCGCGTCCTCGACGCATACCCCCACGAGCTTTCGGGCGGGATGAAACAGCGCGCGCTCATCGCGCTGAGCCTCATCCTCGACCCCGACGTGCTCGTGATGGACGAGCCGACCGCCGCGCTCGACCTCCTGATGCAGCAGTCGATTCTGAAGCTCCTCTCGGAGCTGAAAGCCGAGTACGACCTCACCATCGTCATCGTGACGCACGACCTGAGCCACGTCGCGCGCATCTCCGACCGCCTCGCGGTGATGTACGCCTTCGAACTGCTGGAACTCGGCCCGGTGCAGGACATCGTCATGGACCCCGCCCACCCCTACACGCGGGAGCTCCTCAACTCGATACCCGACATCGACGCCGATCTCGACGAGATGGCGTCCATCGAGGGGACGAGCCCGGACCCGTTGAACGTCCCGAAGGGCTGTTCGTACCACACCCGATGCCCGCTCGCCGACGAGCGGTGCCGGGCGACGAACCCGGACCTCATGGAGGTGTCCGACGACCACGGGGCCGCATGCTTCTACACGGACGAGGCCCGCGAGACGATTCCCCTCAAGAAGGAGGTCTCGAAATGAGCGCCGACCCCCTGCTCCGCGTCGACGACCTGAGCGTCCACTTCGGCGGCAACCAAGGCATCCTCGACCGCTTCCTCGGTGACGACAAAGGCGTCGTCCGCGCCGTCGACAACGTCTCGCTCGACATCGGCGAGAACGACGTGGTCGCGCTCGTCGGCGAGTCCGGCTGCGGCAAGACGACGCTCGGAAAGGCCATGATCGGCCTCCAGCGCCCCACCTCGGGGACGGTCCGCTTCCGCGGACAGGACATCTGGAAGTCCGACCTCGAACCCGGCGACATCCCGTACAAGGAGATTCGGAAGTCGCTCCAGATGGTCCACCAGGACGCCGGGAACTCGCTGGACCCCAACCGGACGATATTCAAGAACCTCAACCCGGCGCTGAAGAAGTGGCGGCCGGAACTCAACCTCGTCGAGCGCCGGGAGCTCGTCCACCAGATGCTCGACACGGTCGGGCTCACGCCCGCAGACGACTACGCCTCTCGGTACCCCCACCAACTGAGCGGTGGGGAGGCCCAGCGGACCGTCATCGTCCGGTCGATGCTCCTCGAACCCGACCTCATCCTCGCCGACGAGGCCGTGAGCGCCCTCGACGTGTCGCTGCGGGTGAACCTGATGGACCTCCTCCTCGAACTGCAGGAGATGTTCAGCACCTCGTTCGTTTTCATCTCGCACAACATGGCGAACGCCCGGTACCTCGCCGGTCGCGCCGACGGCCGCATCGCCGTCATGTACCTCGGCCGCATCGTCGAAATCGGCCCGGCGGACGAGATTATCAAGAACCCCCAGCACCCGTACACCAAGAGCCTCCTGTGGGCGACCTCCGGTCTCTCGGAGATAAACGACCCCATCGAGACGCCGCCGGTCAGGAAAATCGACATCCCGGACCCGGAGAACCCGCCGAGCGGCTGTCGGTTCCACACCCGCTGTCCCGAGGCGCGGGAGTACTGCACGTCGAACACGCCCGACCTCTCCGGCATGAGCGGCCCGTCGGACCGCCACGAGGCGGCCTGCTTCGACGCGCACGACAGAATCGACTACCGGAACAGCGAGCCAATCACCGACGACCTCGACATCGACGTCGCGGACGACGCGGAACAGCCGGCCGACTGAAAGAGAAACCTCGATTCGGACCGTCGTTCAGACGCCGTCGCCAACACCGAAACCGGTACCGGCACCGACACCTGTTTTCGCTCCCGCACTGACGCCCGTTTTCACTCCCGCACCGATTCCTGCGTTCACTCCCGAATTCACTCCGCGTCGCCCGCCGGGCCGAGGTCAGTCGGGAAGCCGTTGGGGACCGACGGCGGACGCTCGCACTGCGCCGAAAGTTCGACGTACGCGCCCTCCTCGGCGGACTCGCGGATGCCGTCCATCGCTTCGAGGACGTGGAACCCGAGGTCGCCGCTGGTCCGGTGGTCCCAGTCGGAGTCGAGCGAGTACGCGAGGTCGACGAGGCCGAGACCGCGCTGTTGGCCGGGGTGGTCGCGCTCGACGGAAATCTCGCGCCACTCGCCGCCGTCGTCGCTGAGGTGGACGCGGGGCGTCCCGTCGAACCGGTTGGGGTCGGTGACGCTCAGCGTCCCCTCGGTGCCGTATATCTCGAATCCCGGTAGTTCTGACCCCCACACGTCGAAGCTCGTCAGGAGCGTCCCCGTCGCGCCGCTTTCGAAGGTCACGACGGCCGTCTCGTGGGTCGGCACCGACACCGGAATCCGCTCGCCGCGGCGCGGTTCACTCGTTATCTCGCGCTCTGCGAACGGCGTGTTCGCGGTCCCGGCGACCGACCGAATCGGGCCGAGGAGCGTCACGAGCGACGTGAGATAGTACGGCCCCATGTCGAAAAGCGGACCGCCGCCTTCCGCGTAGAAGCCGTCGGGGTCCGGGTGCCAGTGCTCGTGGCCGTGGTTCGACCAGAACGCCGTCGCGCCGACGGGGTCGCCGATGCGGCCCTCGTCGATGAGGTCGCGACAGGTCTGGATTCCGGTGCCGAGAACGGTGTCGGGCGCGACGCCGACGGTCAGTCCGCGCTCGTCGGCGGTCTCCAGAATCGCCTCGCCTTCGGCCTTGGTCGCCGCGAGCGGCTTTTCGGTGTAGGCGTGCTTGCCCGCTCGGAGGGCAGCGGACACGAGGTCGCCGTGGGTGCCCGCCGGCGTGAGCACGACCGCCACGTCGATTACGGGGTCGGCGAGCAGGTCCTCCGTCGCGAGGACGCGAGGCACGCCGTACTCGTCCGCCTTCGCCTCCGCGCGGTCCGCGTCGAGGTCGGCGCAGGCGGCGATGTCGAGGGCATCGAAGCGGTTCCCCGCCTCGAAGTAGACATCGCTGATAGCTCCACAACCGATGATACCGAGAGTCACGCGCTCCATACCGGGGCGACGCGGGAGAGGCCCAAATAGCTGTTGCCGGGCGCGGGCGCGAAGGGGTCGTCGGTCAGGGAAGCGCGCTCAGTCGTCCGCGTCTTCGAGGTTGCCGAGGCCGCCGATAGACGACACCGACACCCACTCGCCGCGGCTGTCCGATACCTCGGCGGCGAAGACGATGTCCAGTCCTTTTCTGGCCGCAGCGGGTGAGACCATCGGCGGTCGCCCCTCGGAAACGGCCGCGACGAAGTCGCGTATCTGGGCGACGTGCGGGCCGTCGGGGCGGGGTTCGGGGAGTTCAACGGGCTGTTGTTCCCCGTTCACTTCGAACAGTTCGACGCCCGTCTCAGTGACACGAAGCGTCCCCTCGGTTCCGTTGAATTCGAGGCTGATGGGCTGTTGGGGCCGCGTCGCCGTCGTCGCCGACACCTGCCCGAGCGCGCCGCCCTCGAATCGGAGGGAGAGCGCGGCCGTGTCGGGGGCGTCGATGTCGTGGTACAGCGCGTCGCCGGTGCCCGCGACCCGTGACACGTCGCCCGCGACCCACTGGAGCAGGTCGATGCCGTGGAGCGCCTGCGTGAACAAGACGCCGCCGTCGAGGTCCGCGCTCCCGTGCCACGAAGACACGTCGTAGTACGAGCGGTCGCGGTGCCACTTCACCCGCACGTCGGCGAACACGAGTCGTCCGAGCCGGCCATCGCGGACCATCTCGCGGGCGAACTGCATCGTGGGGAACAGCCGCCGTTGGAGGATACAGGCGAGGGTGACGCCCGCGTCGCGGCAGGCGGCGACCATGTCGTCGACACGGTCGGGCGTGATTTCCAGCGGCTTCTCGCAGAGCACGTCGATGCCGTCTGCCGCGGCGTCGACGACGATGTCGCGGTGGGCACCGTTGGGCGTGCAGACGCAGACGGCGTCGAGGTCGGCGTCGGCTAACAGGGCGGCGTGGTCGGTGTACGACGGACAGCCGTATGTCTCACCGAACGAACGAGCGGTCTCCGCGGTGTGGTCGGCGCAGCCGACGAGGTCCGCGCCGTCGACGGCGGCGAGCGCTTCGGCGTGGGACCGGCCCATGCTCGAACAGCCGACGATACCGACCCGAACCGGCGTCTCGGTCATCGGCGCTCACCGTCGGACGAGAGAGTGGCTGTGACTGTGACTGTAGGCGTCATCGATTCGAACGTCAGCGGGCGGCGTGATAAGCGTTTACGAGCGGGGGTCGGGGTCGCGCAGTCGTGCGGTCGCGCGGCCTCACTCGGGCGAGAAGCTCTCGGTGAGCGTCCGCCCGACGAGTCCGGCGGCGACGAACGCGAGGACGCTGGTGCAGACGAACGCCGTGGCGTAGTCGAACCGGGTGGCGAGCACGCCGACGAGAAGCGGTCCGAGAACGCCGCCGAGACCGCGGGCGGTCGAGCGAAGTCCCATCAGTTCGGACTCGCGGTCGACCGGGGCCACGTCGGCGACGAAGGCGATAGTGCCCACGGTGAGCATGGAGAACGTCACCGCGTGGACGACGAAGGCGGTGCTGCTGATACCGATGCGGGCGAGCTGCCCGTCGGGGACGAGCGCGAGCACGACGACGAGCGCCTGCACGCCGCTGCCGGCGAGTCCGCCCACGATGAGCTTCTTCCGGCCGATGCTGTCGCTCAGGCGACCGAAGCTGTACATCGAGACGACTCGGACCGCGGGACTGACCGCGAGCACGGCACCCATGACGACGTTCGAGAGCCCCACGTCGGCGACGAGGAACACCGGAACGACCGAGATGAAGCCCTTCTCGGTCATGTTCCGGAGGACGATACCGACGTACAGCCAGCCGAGTCCGGTCCGCTCGAACAGTTCCCGCCGCGCGCCGCCGGGGAGGAGTCGCCCGCGGACTTCCCCAAGGAGTCGACCCGTGGTCAGCGTCTCTTCCGACGGCGGCGTCGGGTCGGCGATGCGGAGCGTGAGGAGCGTCGCCACGAGGCCGAGGCCGACGACGACGAGATAGAGGTCGGTCGGCACGAGCAGGCCGACGAGATAGCCGACGAACAGCCGACCGCTGATAGCCCCGCTAGAGCGGGCGCTACTGTAGAAACCGATGGAACGTCCGCGCTCCGACTCGCCGCCCGACTCGCTCACGATGGTGAGAATCACCGACTGGAAGCCGGCGGTGAACACCGCGAAGAGGCCACGACAGGCGATTTGGAGCGGGACCGAGGCGGTCACGGTCAGCGGGGCGATGGCGAGCGTCGAGAGGAACGCGGTCCCGATGAGTATCGCTCGCCGCCGACCCGTGATGTCGGCGATTGCGCCCCAGACCGGGGCGAACACGAACAGTCCGAAGGAGAACGCCGCGTACGCGAGGCTCACCGCGAACGGCGACCCCTGTTCTCCGATGTAGAGCGCCATCGCCGTGCCGAAGAGCGACCCACACGCGACGCGAGAGATACCGATGAGCGCGAGTGCGCTCCGCTGCCCTCGACTCGCTGGTCGAGCCTGCTGATTGACTACCACTACGACTCGGTGTGACACTACCACCCAATAAAGATTGGCGAGCCGGAAGGCGATGCGCCGAGGACGGCGGCGCGAGACTCGATGCGACCGTCAGGTCGACGGGCCGGCGCGGGCGATGGAGAACTCCGTGAGTCCGTGTCGCTCGGCGCACGTCCGGTCGCCGTCGGCGACGGCGAGAAGATACGCTTCGAGGTCGTCCGCGTCGGTCTCGCGGGCGTCGAGGTCGATATCGTCGGGGACGGCCGCGAGCGTGTCCGCGTCGCCCGAGAGTTTCACCACCGGAACGATGGGATGGCCGGCGGGCGTCCCCTGTCCCGTGACGTGGAGGACGAGGTGCGCGCCCGCGGCGGCGAGGCCGGTCGCGGCCTCCTCGACCCGAGAGGGCGCGTCGAGCAGCGTCACCGCGCCGGCGGCGGCATCGGCAGCGTCCGTTTCATCGACTCGTTGGCCGTACGCCGCGACTCCCGTGACCGGCGCGTTGCCGAGGAATCCCGTCGCCGCGTCGAATCCACGGGCCGCCGCCTCCGTTCCGATGCGCGTCGCCCTCGCGGGGCGGCCCGCCGCGTCGAGCAGTCGGTCGGCGTGCCGTCTGGTCGAGTCCGCGAGGTCGTCGACGACGACGCCGACCGTGAGGTCACCGAGGGTCGCCGTCTGTTCGTCGGCTGTCGCGGTCGCCCCGTCCGTCCCCTGAGCGGCGGCCGACTCCCGGAGGTCGGCGACGGCGGCCGTGCCGCGGTCGACGCAAGCGTCGGTCCCCCCGGCGTCCTGTATCGTGAGTTCGCGGACTGGAAGCCCGCGTTCTTCGACCGCCGCGGCGACGACGTCGCTCCGGACCGTCTCGCAGCCGAGGCCGACGACGACCGTACCCGCGACGTTCGGGTTCCCGGCGAGGCCGACGAGCGTCCGTTCGGTCGGGTCGGCGGTGGCCCGCGAACGAGTCTGGGGTGACTCGGCGGCGGTCCGGGTGTGGGTTCCGGGTCATCGCTCCACCTCCGCCGCCACGTCGCCGCGGCCGCGGGTGCTCTCGCAATTGTGCGTGTGGACCCACTCACCGGCCGCGACAGCCGCCGTGGTCCGCCCGATGACCTCACCGTACTTGCGGACCGTCTCGCCGGCCGGCAGCGGGTCGAGGGCGAACTTGTGGCCGAACGGAACGTCGTCCGCGAGCGTCACCGTCCGGTCTCCGTCGCGGACCTCGCGCCCGTCGTCGAGGTCTCCGAGCGCCGTCGCCACGCTGTCGCCGTCGGCCAGCACGAGGGCGGCCCCGTCGAGGACGCGGCCCTTCATTTGCCCCGCACCTCCGCGAGTTCGCGCGGGTGGACCTCCGTGATGGCGAACTCCTCCATCCGGCGCGTCTCGGCCCCGGTTCGCTTCCCGTCGGCGACGGCGAGCACCTCGTCGAAGACGCGCTCGCCCGCCTCGGAAATCGTCGCGTCGCCCTCGACCACCGCCCCGGCGTTCACGTCCATGTTCGACCGCATGCGCTCCCACGTCCGGGGATTTCCCGTGACCTTCACCACGGGCGCGACGGGGTTGCCGGTGGTGCTCCCGCGCCCGGTGGTGAAGACGATAATCTGCGCGCCGCCGGCGACCTTGCCGACGACGCTCTCCACGTCGTAGCCCGGCGTGTCCATCAGGACGAGGCCGCCGCCGACCGGCAGGCGCTCGGCGTAGTCGACGATGCCGCGCACGGGGGTCGTCCCGCCCTTCGAGATGGCTCCGAGGCTCTTTTCCTCGATGGTCGTGAGGCCGCCCTCCTGATTGCCGGGCGAGGGCTGTGCGCCCCGGAGGTCGACCCCTATCAGGTCGGCGGTCGCCTCGCGGCGCTCGACGCGGTCGAGCAGTCGGCGGCGGGTCTCCTCGTCGACGCATCGCTCCGCGAGGACGTGTTCCGCGCCGATGAACTCCGGCGTCTCGCTGAACGAGGCGGTTCCCCCGGCCGCGACGAGACGGTCGCAGGCGTCGCCGACGGCGGGGTTGGCGGCGATGCCCGGGGTGGCGTCACTCCCGCCGCACTCGACGCCGACGACGAGTTCGCTCGCGTCGGCCGACTCGTGGCGGGCGTCCGCGGCCGCCTCGTTCAGCGAGTCGAGGGCGGTGCGCCCGCGCTGGAGGGCCGCGGCCATCCCGCCGACCTCGCGGACCGAGAGCGTCTCGACCGGCTTGCCGTCTCGGGCGATTCGGTCCGCGAGGTCGGCGGCGTCGATGTCCTCGGTTCCGAACTCGACGACGAGCGCCGCGCCGACGTTCGGGTTGCGCCCGACGCCGACCAGCACCCGCTCGGTCTGCGCTCGCGCCTCGTCCGGTTGGTTCGCTCCCATCTGGTGCGGCGTCGCGCGCGCCCACGCCCCCGCCTCGGCCGCGATACCGCGGGCGACGCAGGACGACGCGACCGAGGTCGGAAGGACGGCGACGTGGTTTCTGACCCCGATGCGGCCGCTCTCCCGGCGGTAGCCGGTGAACTCTCGTCTCATACCACGCGATTCGGTAGCGCCCGACAAAGTGGTTTCGTCGGGTGCGGGCGGAACGCTCTTGCGGGCGGGTCGAGTGAGTGAGACGTATGCGAACCTACGAGGTCAGCCGCATCGACGCGGACAGGGTGGTCCCGCTGACCGGCGCGGTCGACGGGACGGTGTGGGAGCGGGCGAACGTCGCCCGACTGGACGAGTACGCGTGGGGCGACGAACCCGGCCCGGAGACGACGGTCAGGGCGCTGTTCGACGCGGAGGCGCTCTACCTGCAGTTCCACGTCGAAGACGACGAGATAACCGCCGACGTGACGGAGTTGAACGGTCCGACGTTCGAGGACAGTTCGGTCGAACTGTTCGCCACGCCGTCCCCGCCCGACGACGGCTCGCCGGGGCGGTACTGCAACTTCGAGGCGAACTGCTGCGGCACGTTCAAACTCGCGTGGCAGGAGCCGAACTGGCGCGAGCGCGACATCGGCCGCGACCTCGTCTCGGCGACCGACGCGGCGGCCGTCGAGGTGGAAACGTCCGTCCCCGGCCCCACGAAAACCGCGTCCCCGGACGACGACGCGTGGTGGCTCGCGGCGCGGCTCCCGCGATCGACGCTCCAGTCGTTGACCGGCCTCCCGCTCGAACTCGACTCGGAGACGGTCTGGCGCGGGAACTTCTACCGGAGCGGTCTGCCCGACGCGCAGAAGGGGACGTGGAACCGAATCGAACTGCCGGAGCCGACGTACCACTCGCCGGCGTACTTCGGGCGCATCGAGTTCGAGTGAGCGGTCGCCTCGGGCGGGTGCCCCAGACGGTCGTGCCGAGCAAGCCGTGGTGGCACCGAAACGACTTTTCGCGCGGGAACTGAACGACAGCCCATGCAGCAGCCGTCCGCGTTAGTCATCGGAGAGACGACCTTCTCGTTCCACGACTTCGAGGAGATGCGACCGCACATCGAGTCCGCCATCGGCGACGCCGCCGAGGTGACCGCGACGACCGACAAAGACGCCCTCGCCGACCTCGCGGGCTACGACCTCGTCGTGGACTACCTGACGGACGCCACCCTGACACCCGAGCAGTTAGACGGTCTCCTCAGTTTCGTCCGCGACGGCGGAGCCTATCTGGGTCTCCACTGCGCCGCCGACCTCATCAACGTCCACGACGGCGACGGCGGCCTCGACAAACGCGACGAGCCGTTTCCCGACCTCCGCGACCTCCTCGGCGGTCACTTCCTCACTCACCCCGAGCGCTCGACGTTCGGCGTCGAAATCGTCTCCGACCACGCCGTGACAGACGGCGTCGGCGGCTTCGAGGTGTTCGACGAGCCGTATCAGGTCGACGTGGACGACGATGTGACCGTGCTCGCGCGCATGGCCCACCCCGACCTCACCGACTACCCGGTCGCGTGGGTCCGCGAGTACGGTTCGGGCCGAGTCTGTTACGCGTCGCTCGGCCACACCGCCGAGGCCTTCGAGAACGAGGACTACCGGCGACTGCTCCGCAACGCCGTCGGCTGGCTGGTCCGCGACTGAGCGGAGCGCTCGCGCGTCACCGCGTGAACGTTTATCGCGGTCGGTTCCGAACGTCGGGGCATGAACCTTCGAGCCGCCGACCTGACCGTGTTCGTGTTCGTCCTCGGCGTCATGCTCTCGGGAATGTGGCTAGCCCAGCAGTTCGGCATGGTGTGGTCGCCGACGCTGTTCGCCATCGTCGCCGTCGTAGCGGCCGTCTGGACGGCGTACTACCGGTTCGGGGTAGAACCGCGAATCGATGCGAGCAGAGGAGACGACGACGACAACCAGCAGGAACCCGGCGTCAGCGACGGCGCACAGGAGTGACCGACTAACCGCATCAGCCGGTGTCGGCGACCGACGCTCCGACTCGTCCCGCCGCGCTACCGCTCGCTGAAGTACGGAATAATCTCGTTTTCGTAGTGCCGCATCGTCTCCTCGTAGTCGCCGACGGGGATGAGAACGAGGTTGTCGACGCCCGCGTCGCGGAACGCCTCGATTCGCTCGATGACGCGCTCGGGGTCGCCGGCGACGCAGATATCGTCGACGGCCCCGTCCGGGATGCGCTCGGCCGCCGCCGACAACTGACGCTCCTGTTCCTCGTCGAACGCCATCTGCCACATGATGGGCGTCGACTCCGCGATGTCCTCGTAGCCCATGTCGGCGAGGAGCGGCGGTCGGAGCGCGAGGTTCACGCGGTTGCGCTCGATGCCGGCCGCGCGAGCCTCGTCGCCGTCCTCGGAGACCGTGGTCGGAACCATCACCGCGCGGTCGATGGCGTCGGGGTCGCGGCCTCGGTCCGCGGCCACGTCGAGGACTTTCCGAAGGTCGGCCGCGTACTCGTCGGGCGAGTAAATCCACGGGAACCAGCCGTCGGCGACCGCGCCCGTCAGACCGCGCATGCTCTCGCCGTAACCGCCTATCCAGAGCGGCGGGCGCGGCTCCTGTGCGGGATTCAGCCCCATGTGTGCCTCGTCGAGGTCGAAGTAGTCGCCCGCGAACGAGAACGGCTCGTCAGTCGTCGAGTTCCACAGGCCGTCGATGACGGCGACACACTCCCTGAACCGGGTGTACGGGTCGTCCCAGTCGATGTCCGAAATCGGCGCGAAGTTGAACGCCTCGCCGGCCCCGATACCGAGACCGGCGCGGCCGTCCGTCATCCGGTCGAGCGTGGCCGTGACGTGCGCGAGTTCGGTCGGGTGGCGGCGCACCGAGTCCGCGACGCCGGGCATGAGGGTCACCTCCTCGGTGCGCTGGGCTATCGCCCCGAGGACGGAGAACGCCTCCCACGGCGGGTCCACCAGATACTCCTCGGAGCCGGTCGGGTGAAACAGGTGGTCCGGAACGGTGACGGTGTCGAACCCGGCCGTCTCGGCTCGGACCGCTCGCTCGATGGTTTTCTCGACGTTTCCGTAGCTGACAACTTGACAGCCGAGGCTCAAACCGCGGCTATTGGCGCTCGACATCGCGTGTACCGACTGAACGGCGGGATAAATAGCTGCCCCCGAAAGCGGGGAAGTGACGTGTTCGGGGGGTCGAAACGCCGACTTACGCCCGCAGGACCGACGCGTCGAGGTCGTAGTCCGTGAAGTACTCCCGCTCTAGTTCGACGAGTTTCGCGAACAACTCCTGTGCCTCGTCGCGCGAGACGGTGACGAGCGGTTCGTTGAGGAACGCCTGAAACGCGAGGTCGAGGTCGCCCTCGAAGCCCGCGCGGACGAGCGTCTCCTGATTCGTGACGTGGGTTTGCACCATGCTCTCGACCTCGTCGGGCAGGCCGCCCGCACAGAGGGGCGTCACGTCGTCGCCGGAGAGGAGCGCGTTCGTCTCCACCACCGCGCCCTCGGGGAGACCGTCGACCTGCCCCTCGTTGGGGTAGTTGAGGTGCGTGACGAACGTCCCCTCGCCGGAGAGCGCCCGCATGATGTCGACCGCCTCCTCGCCGGACTCGCGGAACTCGAACGCCGCGTCGCCTTCGAGGTAGCGCTCCATCTCGTCCGGACCCTCGTCGTCGGAGACGCGGGCCGAACTCGGCGTGAGCCGGATGCCGTAGCGCTGGATTTCCGCCGGCTCGTCGATGCTCAGATACCACGGGACGAACTCCACGAGGTGACGGTCGCCCGCCGCGCCGAGGACGCCGAAGCGGTCGTAGAGGTCGAGCGCGACTTCCTCGTTGTTCACCCAGTAGGACTCGGCGTCGAGGTCGCCCGACTCGCGGTCGAAAAGCGGCTTCCGGCGGTCGAGTTCCTCGTCGAGGTACTGGAACACGTCGCGGTCGCGCCACCGCGCCTCGTCGACCCACGTGAAGTGGTTGACGCCCTTGACGTTCACTCGAACCTCGTCGCGGGCGACGTCCTCGGCCTCGTCGATGTAGCGCTCCGCCATGTCGGCAAACAGCTCCTGCGTCTTGAACACCTCGTGGCAGAGCCCGATGGCGTTGATGTCGGGGAACTCCTCGTAGAGCGCCCGCGTGCAGACCGTCATCGGGTTGGTGTAGTTGATAACCCACGCGTCCGGGCAGCGCTCGCGGACCGTCGCGGCGATGTCGCGGTACTGCGGAATCGCACGCAGCGCCCGAATCGCCCCGCCGGGACCGACGGTGTCGGCGACCGTCTGATAGATGCCGTACTCCTGTGGCACGTCGATGTCGTGGACGAACGTCTCGCCCGGCGGGTCCTGAATCGAACAGATGACGAAGTCGGCCCCGTCGAGCGCCTTGTCCATGCTCCGGGTCGCCTCGAACGACCAGTCACCGGCCGCCTCCTCGCGGTCCATCACGCGGTTGCCGAGGAGGGCGTTCTTCGACGCCATCTCGTAGTTCACGTCGTACAGCGTGACGCTCCCCGCGAGGTCAGGACACTGCGCGAGGTCGTTGATGAGCGTGTGGGCCCACCCCTGACTCCCGCCGCCGATGTAGCCGATGTCGATGGTTCGGGACGAACCCGACGGTACAGGCTCCGCCTGCTCCGACAGCTGATACATGTGATAACATATGACGAATCAGGGTCGCAAATAGCTGTCGTTTCGGGGGGTCCGGATGCTCCGTCACTCGGTCAGGATGGTGACCGGTCCGTCGAAGTTGAGGACGACGCGCTGTGCGGTGTCCCCGAACAGCGCCTTTCCGGTCGGCGAGCGCTGTCGGCCGGCGACGTAGACGTGGTCACAACCGCGCTCGGCGGCGACGCGAATCACCTCGTCCGCGAACTCGCCCTCCTCGGCCACGACGGTGACGGCGTCGTACTCGACGGTTCCGTCCACCGACTCGAACGCCTCGTCCGCTGCCTGCGACGCGAATCGGGTGGCGACCTCCCGCGCGGAGTTCGACTCCAGCGGCGTGTTGGCGGCGTCGCTCATCGCCTGCAACGTCTCGGCGTTCTCGACGATTTCGTCCTCGGTGATCCGCGTGAGGAGTACGAGCGGCGTGTCCGTG
The DNA here is from genome assembly GCF_000025685.1 of Haloferax volcanii DS2. Classification (GTDB taxonomy): domain Archaea; phylum Halobacteriota; class Halobacteria; order Halobacteriales; family Haloferacaceae; genus Haloferax; species Haloferax volcanii. The sequence goes on from NC_013964.1 coordinate 397,766, forward strand.
CCGGCCGCGATTTGCCCCGCCTCGGCGAGGAGGCGCTCGTTGGAGTCCGTACTGTCGACTACCACTAACGATGACTGCATACCGGTACCACGGTGCTTTGACGCATAAAACTATCCCGCGAGTCGGAACAGCGCGGGGTCGGTTCGGCGGCGCGGTGAGGAAGGAGACGAGCGGGCGAACGGCCCGATTCAGTTGTCGGCGCGGTACCGCTCGACCGCGTCTTCGTCGATTTCGACGCCCAGTCCGGGGGCCTGTGGCACGTCCACTTCGCCGCCGGTCGGGTCGAACGGCGACTTGAGAATCTCGTCGCGGAGCGGGTTCTCGCTCCGGTCGAACTCGACCAGCATCGGGTCCGGGACGTGCCGCGTGTGCGGGTAGTCCGAGACCGAGGCCGCGAACTGGACCGCCGCGGCGAGGCCGACAGCGCTGTTCCAGACGTGCGGCCGGACCGCCACGTTCTCCGTGCTGGCGAGGTCGGCGATGCGACTCGCCTCCGAGAGCCCGCCGCACCGACCGAGATTGGGCTGGGCCACGTCGACCGTCCGGTCGTCCACGAGACGCTTGAACTCGAAGCGGCCGTAGTGCGCCTCGCCGGCCGCCAGCGGCACGTCGACGCCGCGTTTGACCTCGCGGTAGCCCGAGAGGTTCTCCGGCGGGACCGGTTCTTCCATCCACGTGATGTCGAACTCCTCGATGGCCTTCGCGGTTCGGATCGCCTGTCGCGGCCGGTAGTTCCCGTTGATGTCGACCATCAGTCGCGCGTCGTCGCCGAGGAGTTGGCGGGCGGTTCGAACCCGCTCCACGTCGGAGTCCGTGCCGGTGCCGATTTTTATCTTGGCCGCCGAGAAGCCCTCGTCGACGGCGTCTCGAATCGGCGCGGCGATGTCGCGGTCCGCCTCGGTGAAGTACATCGTCGAGGCGTAGGCCGTGAGCGTCTCGCGGGGCGTCCCGCCGAGGAGCCGGTGGACGGGCTTGCCGGTCGCCTTGCCGACGAGGTCCCAGAGAGCCACGTCGATGCCGCTGAGGGCGCTCTGGACGAAGACGCTCCCGCCGAAGTGGTACGGGTCGGTGTACGACTCCTCGGCGAGCCGTCGCACGTCGAAGGGGTCCATGCCGACCACGTCGTCGCGGAAGAACTCGTCGACGACGGGCGCGATAACGCTTCCCGGGGCGAACGCCTCGCCCCAGCCGACCTCGCCGGTGTCGGTGTCGACGCGGATGAGCGTCGTCGCCCTGTCGTGGCCGAACCCGCGCGCGTCGCCGAGACCCTGCCCGTCGGGCAGGCGGTGCGATATCGGGATGACTTCGATGTCGGTTACGTGCATGAAAAGTGTACCACGGAGAGACGCATTATAGCTTGTGCAGACGGCGAACGCGGCGAGACAGACGGGACGAAGGCGGCGAGTCGCTTCGAACCGTCGACTCAATCCTCGTCGTAGTGGAACTCGGTCCACGGCCCGTCGCGGAACGGGTAGTCGTCGAGCGCGTCGAAGTTCACTTCGATTCCCAGTCCCGGCTCGTCGGACAGCGAGAGGACGCCGTCCTCGACGGCGGGTTGGCCCTCGATGATGTCGAACGCGAGGTCGAAGGGGTACATTCCGGGGTCGGTCTCGGCGTCGAGGAGCGGGTCGTCCTCGAAGACCGGGTATTCGAGGAGCGACACCTCGGGCGCGGCCGCGACGAGGTGCGCGTTGGCGAGCAGGCCGACCCACGTCCCGAAGTTGTGCGGGACGAACTCCACGTCGCGGCCGACGCAGGACTCGACCGCGGGGCGACAGCCGGTGTAACCGCAGTGGTGGCGAACGTCGCCCTGGAGGAAGGCCACCGCACCCGTCTCACCGAGCGCGACGAGTCCGTCTGGCGTCGGTTCGCTCTCGCCGCCGGCCAGCGGCGCGCCCGTCGCCGCGAGGTCGACGTAGCCCGCGTGGTCGTCCGGCGAGACCGGCTCTTCGACCCAGTAGCAGTCCCGCTCGGCGGCGAAGGTGACGAGGTCCTCGACCGTCTCGCGGTCGTAGCCGCCGCGAATCTTCCACCACGTGTGCACGTCGAGCATCACTTCCATCTCGCCCGCGACATCAGAGAGCAGTTCGATGGTCCGGCGGTCCCCGTCGGGGCCGATGCCCGGTCGGTACTTGTAGCCGAAGAAGCCGAGGTCGCGGATGGTCGCCGCCTGCTCGGCGTAGCCCTCGGGTTCCATGTACATCCCGGCGCTCGCGTACAGGGGCATCTCCGTCGTCGGGTCGGTGCCGTAGTCGTCGGCGAGCAGTTCGTAGATGGGCGCGCCGACCTGCTTCCCGCGGATGTCGTACAGCGCCACGTCGAGCGCCGAAATAGCCTCGTGGCGGAGTCGGTCGGGCAGGTCGGTGTCGCGGAGTATCGCGTGGGCGTCTTCGACTTCCTCGATTGGCTCGCCTTCGAGCGCGTCGGCGACCGCACCGTTTACCACGTCCGCGAAGGTCCCCTGCGAGTCGCCCTCGAAGTACTCCCGCATCGCGGAACTGCTCGCTCCCGCGGTGGCGATGCCGCGGGTGCCGTCGGCCGATTCGACGACGACGAGCACCACGTCGCGTTTGAGGAGGCGACGGGTGCCACCGTGGAAGGGGCGGTCCTGCGGCGGTTCGATGGGTGACGAGAGAGCGTAGCCGCTGATAGTCGCGATTCGCATATCTCAACAGACTCGGCCATCACGATAAAACTCCGCCTCGCAAGCGGGACTCGGGGAGGGAGCGGAGACAACCGGGAGAGAAAGGCGGCGCGCTACTGGAAGACGTCGGCGGCGAACGGGTAGAGGTCGTCGAGGGCGACGCGCTCGTTGCGCCGGCCCGACTCGTAGGCCGCCATGGTGATGAGCACCGCCTTGAGGCCGTCGCGGGCGGTCGCGGGCGGCGTCTCGCCGGTCTCGATGGCGTCGAGGAACGCGGTTCCCTTGCTCAGCCACCGCTCGTAGCCGTCGTAGGGGTGGTGTTCGGTCCCCTCGTCGTCGATGACGTAGCCGGTGCGGTCGTCCCACTCGTGGCCTTCGAGGTATATCGCGCCCTCGTCGTCCCAGATGTGGACGTGCTCGCGGGTCCGCGCGACGACGCCCGTGTCGGAGACGTTCGCCACCGCGCCCTCCTCGAACTCGATGATGATGGAGGACTGGCGGTCGAACACCTGCTCGTCGTCGTGGAAGTCGACGTAGGCGTTGACGTGGGTCGGGGTGAGTCCGGTCGTCCAGAGGATGGCGTCGATGACGTGCGTGCCGACGTTCAGGAGGTGACCGCCGCCGCTCAGTTCGGGGTTCATCCGCCAGTCGTCTTCCTTCTCGTAGTAGGACTGCCAGTCGTGAGTCACCTCGCCGGTGATAAAGCGCGGGACGCGGTCGCCGTCGGCCCACTCGTCGCGGGCGCGCTTGTAGGCCGGATTGAAGTGTCGCTGGTAGCCGACCATCACGGTTTGGTCGCTCGCCTCGGCGCGGGTCGTGAGTTCGTAGGCCTCCTCGGCGTCGGTCGCGAGCGGCTTCTCGCAGAGGACGTGCAGGCCGCGGTCCAACACGGCCGAGGTCTGTTCGTAGTGGAGGCCGTTGGGCGTCGCGACGGCGACGGCGTCCATCGGGGCCGAGTCGAGGAACGCCTCGAACGACCGGTAGCGGTGCGCCTCGGGAACGTCGAAGGAGTCACCGACCTCGGTGAGGCCGTCGGGGTCCACGTCGGAGATGGCGACGAGGTCCGACCGGGGGAGTTCGACGAACTGTTGGCAGAGCCGACGACCGAGGCTACCGAGGCCGACGACGCCGACGGCGATTGGAGACGGGTCTGTCTGACGCGGCATGGATGCGATTACAGAGATAGGGCAGATAACTGTTGTGACGGTCATCGGGCGCGCGACGCCGCGCGCGACCCCCCTGTCCGAAGATTTTATGCGCGAGTGCCCGGTGGTTCGGGTATGCCACTCGCAGAGAGCGGTGTGCGCGAGCACCTGCGCGGCGTCGCCGCCGGGCTCCTCACCCCGTTCGACGACGACCTCGACATCGAACACGACGAACTGGCAGCGAACGCGACGACGCTCTACGACGGGGGAATCCGCACGTTCCTCGCGTCGGCGAACATCAGCGAGTACCACTCGCTGACCCGGCAGGAACGCGTCGATGTGACGGCGACGGCGGTCGACGCGCTCCCGTCAGACGTGTGCGTCCTCGCCGGCGTCGGCGGGAGCACGGCGAGCGCGCGCGAACTCATCGACGCCTACGACCGCATCGGCGTCGACGGGATGATGATAATGCCGCCGGACCACACCTACGTCCACGAGCGCGGCCTGCTTCGCTACTACGAGAAACTAGCCGAGGCCTCGACGGCCCCGCTGGTGCCGTACGTGAAGGGGTTTAACCCGTCAATCAACTATCTCCGTGACCTCGCGGGACTCGACGGCGTGGTCGGCATCAAGTACGCCATCGAAGACGCCGTAAAACTCGGCGCGGCCGCCAGCACCACCGGCGACGACGTGGTCTGGGTGGACGGCCTCGCGGAGCCCTTCGCCGTCTCGTTTTGGAACGAGGGCATCGAGGGGTTCTCGGCGGGCGTGAGCAACTTCCGCCCGGAAGTCGGCCTCGCGCTGTTCGAGGCGCTCACCGAGGAGAACTGGGGGCGCGCCCGCGAGCTTCGAAACATCTGTCTGCCCTACCAGAACTTCCGCGACCAGACCGGGCAGAACAACAGCCTCGACGGCGCTATCAGCGTCCCAGCGGTGAAGAAGGGGCTCGAACTGGCCGGCCTGCGCGGCGGGGCAGTCCGCGAGCCGATTCGGTCGCTGTCGGCCGACGACGAGCGCCGCGCCGAGGAACTGTACGACCAACTCGACGACGACATCGAACGTCTCATCGACTGAGTGGGGACGACAGAAGACGCCGACGACCGACAGCGGCGAGAGCGACGGCCACGGACGGGGTCGAGTCGCGTCGCGGTATCGGCGCGGAGAGTGACGACTGAACCGACGGTTCAGCGACGAGACGGCCGGCCTGCGCACCGCGGGCCGGACCGGACAGCTACCAGTATCTCGCGCGACCCAAATATTCATCACCCGAGACGCGGGGTATGTTGGCATGCGCGAGTTCGAAGCGACCGCCGAGGCGACTCGGCCGCCGACGTGGGCGCACAAACAAAGAGCGCTGTTCGACCTGACCGCCGACGCGGTCGACCGGTTCGTCGCCAACTACACCGGCCCCGACGGGGAGCCGTTCTGGCCGCCAGACGACCACGTGGGCGTCGACGGCTTCGACGACGTGGTCGAGGGGTTCTACAACTGGCCGCTCGTGTACGCGATGGGCGGCGACGAACGCCTGCTTGACCACGCCCGTCGCGTGTACGAGTCCGCGTTGGAACGCGGCGCGGCGACGGAGACGCCGTTCGGCCATCCGATGGTCGTCGACGAGTTCGAACAGTGCCGCGACTGGTTCCACCTCGGGGAGGGCAATCTCTACACGTACAGCATGGGCCTCGCCGCGCCCGACGACGAGGCGGTCGTCGACCGGGCGAAGAAGTTCGCGGAGCTCTACACCGCCGACTCGGAGACGGGAAACTACGACGCCGACGAGCGGGTGGTTCGCGGGCCGATGAACGGGAGCATGGGCCCGGAGTTCTGCGACTTCTCCGCCTACGAACACCACCCCTACGGCGCGGACTACCGCTGGGCCAGACACGGCCTCCCGTGGCGGGACTTGGAGTTCGACGAGGCCGCGGACCTCCTCGACCCGGCGAACGAAGAGCGCCTGTTCGAGGTGTTGAACGAGCGCTGCGCGAAGGACGACATCCCGCTGAACCTCAACATCACGAGCCTGATGACGAACGCCTACCTCCACACCGGAGAGGAACGCTACCGCGAGTGGGTGACCGACTACCTCGGCGCGTGGCGGGAGCGGACGGCCGAGAACGGCGGCATCATCCCCGACAACGTCGGGCGCTCCGGCGAAATCGGTGAGTACACCGACGGCTCGTGGTACGGCGGCTACTACGGTTGGTCGTGGGGCGGGTGGCACTACGTCGGCATCGGGCCGACGGTCGCCGCCGAGAACGCGGTCCTGCTCGAAGGCGACAGAGAGTATCTCGACTTCCCGCGGTCGCAGCTCGACATCCTCATGGAGAACGGCATCGAAGTCGCCGAGGACGACGTACACAGCACGCTCTACATCCCGCACAAGTACGGCGGCGAGGGCGACTACCACTACGACGCGTCGGGCGTCCTCACGGAGGACGACGGGGAGGTACTGTGGCGGGACGGCTGGTACGAGTTCCAGCCGCACACGGACGACCCCTACGCGGTCCACCTCTGGTATATGTCGATGCGCGACGAGGACCGAGACCGGATTCGTCGGCTCCGCGACTGGGAGAAACAGGACTGGCGACGCGTCGACCCGCGGGCGAAGACGAAACACGGCGACGGCCACGAGTACGCGTGGCTCGCCTACCTGGACGGGGAGTTCCCGGACTACCCGGACCGAATCCTCGGCGCGACGCGCGAGCACGTCGACGAGCGACTGCGGCTGTTCGACGCCGAGGGGAACGAACCGACGACCGTGGACGAGGACTACCTCAGGGACCGGAACCCGGCGTTCCACAAGGCGCTCCTCCAACTCACGATGGGCGCGCCACAGCCGGTCTACTACGGCGGCCTCGTGATAGCCCAAGTGCGCCACTTCGACGCCCGAAGAGAGCGGCCGGGGCTCCCGTCCGGCGTCGCCGCGCTCGTGGAGTCGGTGACGAGCGACGGCCTCGAACTGACGCTCGTCAACACCGGCGCGAGGCGGGAGGAGGTCGTCGTCCAAGCCGGCGCGTACGGCGAACACCGGTTCACCGCGGTCGAGACCGACGGGGCGGAGCGCGGTGTCGACGACGGCGCGGACGACTCCGACAGCGCGAGCGACGGGGAGGACAACAGCGCGGACGCGCTCCGGGTCCGACTCCCCGCCGGAAGCCGGATGTCGATTCGCGCCGGCCTCGACCGCTTCGTCGACGACCCGAGTTACGACCACCCGTGGTCGGAGACGGAGCCGTAAGCGACACGCCGACCGGGCCGCGCCGGGTTCGGAAGGCGCGTACGAGGACTGGAAATGCGTCGATTCGTTCCCGTCACGGGAACGACAGTAGTCGTCGCGTGGCATCTCAGTATTCGAGAGGGCGACTGAGAAGCCTCGAAACCGATGATTAGCTATCAGGTCGCCCTGCGACGGAAACACCGGGAGAGACGGTGTTCCCGTGTTGGGAATTATTAATCGAGATATATTCTACGAGTCCGGAGCGAGGTCCGTGGGAGGAGCTATCAGACACAGATTACACCCATACGTCTGTAACGAAAATGGGTCGGGAAATCGGGTCAGCATCTCGTAGTTCGTCGGCTCCGAACGCAGGAGTGGCTGATTCGTCGCTGATAGCCGTTCTTCTTCGATTATACACATTGTTCCCTTTGAGGGAACGGGCTTTGCGCGTGAACGAGGACCGCAGTCACGAGTGGTGAGAGAATTTATCACCGGGGGCGAACACTATGGCGCATGCCCACACGAGTCACCGTCTGGAACGAGAACGTCCACGAACGGGAGGAACCGGCCGTTGCGGAGCGGTATCCGACGGGAATCCACGGAACCATCGCGGCGCATCTGGAGGGACCGGACCGCGAGGTACGAACGGCGACGTTACAGGAACCAGAACACGGCTTAGACGAGGCGACGCTGGACGCGACGGACGTGTTGGTCTGGTGGTCCCACTGCGCCAACGACGAGGTGACAGACGCCGTCGCGGAGCGCGTCGTCGACCGCGTCCACGAGGGGATGGGCTTCATCCCGCTGCACTCTGGGAAGAACTCGAAGCCGTTCACGCGACTGATGGGGACGACCTGCAACATCAAATACCGCCACGGCGGCGAGCGCGAGCGGGTGTGGGTCGCGGACCCCGGCCACCCCATCGCCGACGGCCTCGACGAGCAGTTCGTCATCCCGGCGACGGAGACGTACGGCGAGCCCTACGACATCCCTGAACCCGATAGAACCGTCTTCATCTCGTGGTTCGAAGGCGGCGACGTGTTCCGCTCGGGCGTCTGCTACCGCCGCGGCCGCGGACGAATCTTCGCGTTCCGACCGGGCCACGAGGAGTATCCCATCTTCCACCAAGACGAGGTCAAACGCGTCATCGACAACGCCGTCGAGTGGGCGACGCCGACCGAGGGCGCGTCGGCGCGGTGGGGGAAGACCGACCCGCTCGAACACGTCGAGGAGTGAGCGGAGCGGCGCGCGTCGGCGCGGAGACTGTTCCCCACTGAAGAACGACGACCACAACTGCTGCTGAACGAATTCGCTCTTTGGTCACTGGGAGAACTGGGAGGATGTTCGACCTCGGGGTCGAGCAGCGGGACGGCCACACATACCAGATTTAGATATATATTTGAAAATTGGTGATTCAACGTAGAACAGCAACAGGAGGCTACGACGTGCTCGCGGTGGGGTTCCACCGTGAGCCGACAGTCCGCATCAGCCATCCGCCGATTCGACCGCACCCCAGACCGAACATGGAGGCGAGACAGACGACGACCCCGCCGGCGAATGCGAAGAACGCGACTCTGGACAGCGGCCACGCCACCGTCGTTCCCGTCGTCACCGCGAATATGACCAGTTCTAGAACGCCGCCAAGAAAACCGGCGTAGAGTCCGGCGGCGTCCGAGTCCACCGAGCGGACCGCGGCGACGACTCCCGCGGTGACCGCCCCGAATATCATCATCCCGGCACCGACGGTCGCCTCCGAGTTCGGGAACCAGTTCACCACGGCACTGATGGGAAGCGAGGCTATCGCCCCGACGAGCGCGGCGTTCCATTCCGGAGAGAGGGCACTGAATCGGGGAATCGAGACCATACGCACGTATGTAAGACGGCTAAGAAGTCATATATTTGGCGGGGTTTGACCGCGGGGGTCGAACTGTACTCGGCGTCCGGGCCGTTCGTGGTACTGTTCGCAGACTGTGGGGCCGGCGATGACGACAGGACCCTCGGAGCGATAAATGTCATAAGTAGTAGATGAATAGAATCTATAAAGTATTTTGATATATTGTAATCGGGGTTCGGTTCCGACGCAAGAGATACTACAATGCCCGCAGAACGTGTTTCATGGCAGACAGTACAACAGTCGACGAACTGGTCGTCACGAAGCTTTCCGACGCAACCTCGACAGCACTCGAAGGCGGTCGCACGGAGTCGGTCGAACTACGCGGCGTGTCGGTCACGCGAGCGACGCTGGAGCCGGGGTGGGGAGCGGAAGCCGACCGCGACGGAACGGAACCCGACTACTGTCAGAGCGCCCACGACATCTACGTCGTCTCCGGGACGCTCGGTCTCGAACTGGACGACGGGGCGCGGACGGAGATTGCCGCCGGCTGTGCCGCGACCATCCCGCCGGGGCATCGCGGCTGGACGGTCGGAGACGAGCGACTCGTCTATCTGGAGTTCGACCCGAGCGAGTAACCGTGACTACCATACCGCCGGTCCGCGTAGCCTCCCGACGAGATGTCCCGATTCGTGGCGGCCGCGTGCCAGCTAGACTCCCGAGACGACAAGGCGGCGAACGTGGAGCGGGCGCTCGGCCTCCTCGACGAGGCCGCGGCCGACGGCGCTGATTTCGTGGCGTTCCCGGAGATGACGACCTTCATCGGCCCGGAAGAGCGGTTCGCAGAGGTCGCGGAGGCGCTGGATGGCCCGACGATACAACGGTTCTCGGAGAAGGCCCGCGAGCACGGCGTCTTCGTCCACACGGGCAGTTTCTTCGAGCGGATTCCGGACAGCGACCGAGTCTACAACACGTCGGCGCTCATCGGCCCGAGCGGCGAGGTGCTCGACACCTACCGGAAGGTCCACCTGTTCGACATCGAACTCGACGGCAGCGTCGAACACCGCGAGTCCGACTACGTCGCCCCCGGCGATAGGCCGGTGACGGTCGATACCGACCTCGCGACGTTCGGCCTCTCTATCTGCTACGACCTTCGGTTTCCGGGGCTCTACCGGGCGATGGCGCAGTCCGGCGCGAACGTCCTACTCGTCCCGTCGGCGTTCACGATGCACACCGGAAAAGACCACTGGGAGCCGCTCCTTCGCGCCCGCGCCATCGAGAATCAGGCGTACGTCATCGCGCCCGGCCAAATCGGGGACAAGCCGTCGTGGGTCGAGACCTACGGCCGCACGCTCGTCGTCGACCCGTGGGGGAACGTGATTTCGAAGGCGCGGGACCGCGAGGAAGTCGTCACGGCGACCATCGACCTGTCGCATCTGGACGAGATTCGCCGCGACATGCAGACGCTCCAGCACGCGCGACCGGACGTGTACGAGCGGTCGGAGAAGTGAGGACAAGACGCGGGCGACTCGGCTCGATTAGCTCCCGCCGAGGACGCGCTTGAACAGCGTGAACGTGAGCAGGGTGAAGAACAGTCCGTTCAACATCCCCTGACTCGCCGCGAGCACCCGCGCCGCCGGCCCGAGCGGATTGATATCGCCGTAGCCGACCGTACTGAAGCTGATATAGCTGTAATAGACGTTGTCGAAAAGCACTTCCATCGTCGTTTTGTCGACGGCGGCGGGGTCGAAGACGCTCCCCGCCTGCGTCAGGAACGGCCCGCCGAGGGCGTAACACAGTCCGAACAGCGCCGGGAGGAGGAACGTGAACGCCGCGATTCGCGGGAGTCGGTTGCCGTAGCCACAGGTGACCTGCATGAGCGTGTTCAGCCCCACGCTGGCGACCTTCTTGCCGCGGGCCCACGTGTTCAGCGAGTACTCGTTGAGGATGATGTCGAAGTTCTTCTGGCGGTTGTAGTAGTAACGCTTGAACTCGAACTCGCGGCTCGCGGGGGTGTCGCCGACCGCGTTGGCGCTGTCCTGCGCTTTGCGGTACGTTTCTTCGATGATATCGGGCGTTAGCTCGACGGCGAACTGGCCGGTCGCGCCGTTGCCGACGAAGTCGTGGATGGTCCAGTCGTTGCGTTCGAGATAGCCGTGGTGGTCGCTGAAGTCGAAGCGGTCGAACTCGGTGAGGCAAAAGCGGAAGTGGTCCAAAAGCTGGTGTTCGTTGCCGCCGCCCTCCAGCGTCAGGTCGCCGATGGTCGCGCGGGTGAGGTCGTACGGCGTCGGCTCGCCGGAGCCCTGCGAAATCGTGCCGCCGTCGAGCGTCGCGTCGGTGAAGTCGAGGTAGGTGTCGCGGTCGCCGACGAGCACGCGGAAGCGCGCCGTCTCGAAGTCCGACTGCCGGAAGTCCGCCCGGTCGTGGAACGTCGTCTCCCAGAACGACGCGCTCGTGAAGTTCGCGGCCTCGAACTCCGCGCCGGCCTCGAAGGTCGCCCCGTTGAACGAGGCGTTGGCTTCGAGATGTTGCAGTTCGCCCTGGAAGAACGCCCCGCGGAAGGACGCGAGGCCGCGGAACGTGGCGGCGTTGAATCTCACGTCCTCTTCGAATCGGGCCTCACCGAACCGGGCGTTCGATTGGAACTCGACCGCCTCGAACGAGGCATCGGAGCCGAACGTCGCTTCCTCGGCGACGACGGCGTCGTGGAACTCGCTGTCGTCGAAGTTCGCTTGCCCGCCGAACGACGCCAAAGAGAGGTCGAACGCGCCGTCGACGCGGAGGCGATAGCAGTCGGTGCGGGCGGTGAACGTCGCGCGGTCGAAGCTGACCGCGCCCTTGAACACGGCGTCTTTGAAGTCCGAATAGCGGAATCGCGCGAGTTTGTAGTCGGCTTCGCCCTCGAACGTCGCGCCCTCGAACGTCACGTCGTCGTGGGTCGTCCGGCTGCCGCCGTTGAACTCGACGCCGCGGAACTCGGCCAACTGCATGAATCGGGCGTTTGCGAAGCTCGCGTCGTCGTCGAACCGCGCCTCGTCGAAGTCGGCCATCTCGTTGAAGCGGACGCCGTCGAACCGCGCGTCGCCCTCGAACTCGACGTGTTCGAAGTCCGAGCCGGCGGTGAACCGCGCGCCGTCGAACGTCACGTAGTCGAAGAGGGCCTGTCTGAAGCTCGCGTCGTCGCGGAACGTCGCGTCCGCGAAGGTGATGTGGTCCTCCAGAACGTGACTACTCCCGCTGGTCTCGACGTTGCGGAAACGCGCCGTGCCGTGGAACGTGGCGTCCGCGAAGCTCGTGTCGCCCTGAAACACCGTCTCGTCGCACCGGACCTCGCCGCGGAAGGTCGCCCCCGAGAAGCGAACGTCCTGTTCGAACGTCGCCTCGTCGGCCGTCACCGCGCCGGTCACGGTGACTTCCCGGGCGTCCACGTCGCCGGTGACGACCGCCTCATCGAGTTTGAGGCGGTCGACCGTCGCCTCGCGGAGAATCAACCCTTGGTCGAGGCGGCCGTGGGTGAGGTCCAAGCCCTCGATATCGGCGTGCTGGAAGTTGAGGACGTGGTTCGTCGCGCCGTTGATGTCCTGATAGGTGAGCGAGAGATGCGGGAGGTCCGCGCCGACGTACTCGTTGACGCGGGTGTCGGGCGACTGGAGGTTCGCCCGGAGCTCGTCGACGATGTCGTCGCCGGTCACGTCGAGCGATGCGCGCTCGTCGCGGCTCATGTGGAACACGCAGAACTCGCTTTCGGGGTGGGCTTCGTGCGGACACTCCCACGTCGTCTGGAGGTGGGCGTCGGTCTGGACCGACGGGTCGAACGTGTACCGGCACGACGAGGAGGACATCAACGCCGGCGTGGACTCATTTCTCGACATGGCTGGGGAGGGGCGGACGGCTGCGGTGGGCGCGCTGAGGACGGCGGGCGTGACGGATGCCGCGAGTCCGGCGGCCGAACCGAGTGCGGCGAGCGCACTCGGGCGTCGGGGCGACGGTCGAACGCGCGGACAGTCGTATGTGCAACATTGTCTGGTGTTTTGATATATATCTTCGGACCGCCGTCGGCGTCAGTCGAATATCTCGCGGCGCTCGGACGCCGAGAGTTCGGCGTGAATCGCGTTGGGCGAGCAGTGTTCGCACTCGCGGGCGGGATTAGTGCTCTGCTCGAAGGTCCAAAGCGGCCACCCGAAGAGGAAAAACGCCTCCATCTGGTGGCGTTCGATGATGGCCTCGGCGGGCTTGCCGCAGTTCGGACACCACTCGTCGCCGTCGGCCGGCTCTTGGAACGTCACCTTCCGGCGGCCGAATCCGGCGTTCGAGTACGCCTCGCTTCGGGACATCTCGACGAGGTCCTCGGCTGGATACGGGTCGGCGTCGACCGCGTTGTCGAAGCCGGTGTCGGTCTCGACGCTCGACGCGAGATACGGCCCGACGCTGACGGTGTTGTCGTAGCCGACGAAGTGAACCGAAACGGCCGCGCCCCGACCCTCGACGCGCACCTCGTGGCCGTGGCCGACGAGGTAGAACTCCACGTCGGCGGTGACTTTCGTGAGGTCGATGTCGTGGGCCATTCCGACCGCGTAGACGCCCGTGTCCGGGTCGGTCGCGCTCCCCGACTGCTTCCAGCCGAAGGTGGACACGTCGTAGTCGTCGGGGGCGGCCGCGGGCGTTGCCTCGCCAGCGTAGACGTTCTCCGCGCCGGGTGCCGAAACCGCGCCGTCGGCGGCGTCCGCGGCGATGAACACGTCTTCGGCGTCGCCGAGAAGCACGTCGCCGGCGACCGACTGGACGTAGCCGTCTTCGAGACTGCCGCGGATTTCGGTCTCGACGGCCGCGTCGCCGCCCGTCCCATCGCCGACGGCCGCGTCGTCGGTCACCGGCGCGTGGGTGAAGACGTACTCGGCGTTCTGCACCGCGAGGTCGCCGGCGACGCTCGCGCCGCCGACGAACACGTCCGCGGGGTCGCGGAGTTCGACCGGGGGTCGTTCGGAGCCGTTGAGCGTCACGTCGCCGTCGTAGGTGGAAGCGTTTCGGGTCATCGGTGGGTGTTGGGCGTCATCGCTGAGTTTTGGGCGTCATCGTCGTCTCCGTGTGCAGCGCGAGGTCGTACTCCGGGTAGGTGTGGTACGTCTCGTAGCCGCCGTCTGCGATGCGGATGGTGGTCCACGCCTCCGGGTCGAACCGGTAGGCGACCGTCGCGTCGTCCGGACCGGGGAAGGCGTCAAGCGGCCGGCCTTCGACGACCGTTTGGGCGTCGAGTCGGTCGCTCTCGAAGCTGAACTCGCGTTCCGCGCCGACGGAAAGCGGCGTCTCGTGGGTTCGCTCGTACGGCAGCGGCTTGCACGAACACAGCTCGTGGAAGTCGAGCGCCGGCAGGCCGACGTAGTGGGACTCGCCGATGACGGTGAGGACCGCCGGTTCGCCCGCGAGCGTCGCCGGGGAGACTGTCTTCACGTCCACGGTCGTCAGGTCTGGTGCGTCGGCGCTGTAACCGAAGTACAGTTCCGTCGGTGTCTCGGCCGGCGGCGACGGGTCGGCGGGGGAAGGCGATTCGGTCGTGGAAGGTGGGTGGGAGGGCATGGGAAATCAGGTGTCGACGAGGATGTCGTAGTTCGGGTGGAAGATGGAGTTCTCGCGGACGCCGCGGTAGTGCGGGACCGCGTGCCACTCGACTGCGCCGTAGTGTTCCTCGCGGGCGCGGACGTACCGGGTCGCGCCGTCGCCGGTGAGTCGGGGGCGGTCGCCGGGGGCGAGCACGTAGAACTGCTCGACGCGCTCGGTCTCGCCGTCGTCGTCGAGGTCCTCGCGCACCCAGTAGGAAAGCTCTCGGGTGAAGCCCGCGGCCCCGACGGTGTTGACGAACGCCTTGTGGTGTTCGGGGTAGGCGTCGGGCGAGTAGCCCCACGTCACCGCGACGCCGTCCTCGGAGAGGTGGGTTCGGACGGAGCGGTAGAACTCCGTGGAGTAGAGGGTGAGCAGGTCGTCGTCGGTCGCGCCGGGGATGTCGAGCAACACGAGGTCGTACGTCTCGTTCGTCTTTTGGAGATAGCGGTAGCCGTCCGCGACCGTCGTGTTCAGCCGGTCGTACTCGTAGGCGTCGTCGTGCCAGCGGGCGAAAAACGGGTCCGTCTTCGCGTCGCGCATGAACTCGCCGTCGAGGTCGACGTGGTCGACGGTGACGCCGTACTCCCGCAGGTGGTCGACGGCAATCCAGTCGCCGCCGCCGACGACGAGCACCTTGGTGTCGGGGCCGGGGTCGACCAGCGACATCGGCACGTCGACCAGCCCCTCGTGGTAGCTGTCGGCCCAACTCTCGCAGAGTTGGACGGCCGCGCCGAGGCGGAGGCACCGTTCTGTCCGCCCGTCGAAGTGCGGGTTCGGGCCGGTGCCGGTCCAGGTTCGGTCGTACCGGATGACGTGCTGGTAGGCGGTCGTCTCCTGTGAGGTGACCGTCGCGCGTATCGCGCCCGGCGGGTACTCGTTTTCTATCTGCTGTTCGAGGTAGAGCTGCGACAGGCGCTCGTCGGCGGCGTCGTGCTTGGCGACGACGCCCGCGTAGGTCGCCGTCAAGAGGAGGCAGACGACGAGGAGCGTCTTCGAGACGCGGGCGGCCGAAAGCGAGCGGTCGGAGCCGTCCGTTCTGGCGCTGGCGGCCGCGTTCCCGCCGGTGCCGGCGCTTGCGGACGCCTCGTCGCCGCCGAGGGGCCACCACGACCACGCGCCGAAGTGGGCGACGAAGACGAGCGCGGCGACCCCGTTGAGGAGCGCCAGCACGAATATCGTCGGGATGAGGCCGATGCCCGGGTAGAGGACGCGGGCGTAGACGACGGCACCGGCGAGGCCGCCGACGTAGTCCATCGCGAGGACGACCGAAAGCCCGCTTCTGCGGCCCTCGGTCCGCTCGACGGTCCAGAGGGTGCCGACGGCGGCCACGACGAAATCGTGGATTCGCGTGCCGGCGGTCCGGAGCCACGAGGGCGTCGCCGACCCGTCGCCGTCGAGGTCGTCGAACATGCGGGTCAAAAGCGGGAGTTCGAACCCGGAGAGGAACCCGACGACGACGACCGGCAGGCGGGCGACGGTCCAGACGAGTTCCGCGGGCACCGCCTGCGGGATGCGGACGCTGTTGAGGCCGACGATGAGCAGGAAGCCCGCGGGTGCGGCCGCGGCCAAGAGCACCTCGGTGCGGAAGAAGTTCCCGCCGAGGGTCTCGCCGTCGAGGTCGTCCGAAAGCGCCGCGCCGATGCCGAGGCTGAAGAAGTACAGCCCGACCGTGATGACGTACTGGGTGACCGTTCCGCCGTACATCACCGTCAGCAGCTCCGAGTAGACGAACTCGTAGGCGAAGCTACAAAAGGACACCACGAAGGTGAGCGTCAGGAGCGTCGCCGTGTCGGTTCGTGTGTTAGACATCGATGGAAGGCGAGTCGGTCGCGGCGGACGCGACGATGTCGCCGCGGCGGTCGTCGTGGTTCGTCCCGCTCAGATGCGCGGGGAGACTTTCCACTCTTCCTCGATGGAGTACCCCGCGTCACCGATGCCGTCGGTGACTTCGAGGTCGTAACACTCCCAGCGGAAGTCGTGGTTCACGTCGTCGCCGACGATGTGCGCGCCGACGCGGTACCAGCCGTCGCGACCCAGTTGGCTCCCGTCGGACATGTCGTACTCGGCGGTGCCGCTCGGGTCCTGTATCTCGCGGTCCCACGGCACCGGGCCGGCGTCGGGCGCGTCGTCGCGCATCGCCGCGGTCGACCCGAGGTAGGCGATGCCGAGCGCGGCGACGCCGACCGGGAACCGGCTCACTTTGCCGGCGTTGTTCTCGTACCAGTCGTCGGCGTAGTCGCCGCCGTGGTACCACGCGTGGCCGTGGACGGTCCGCGGAGCGGAGGCGTAGCCGCCTGTGCCGCGACCGGTCGCACCGCGGCCGCCACCGCCGCCGCCCTTTCCTTTCGCGCTCGCGACCCCGACGGGACTGAGCGCGGCCAGCGACTGCGGGTCGAACCCTGACAGCGACGACTGGTCGGCGGCTTCGTAGCGGGACATCACCCACGTCTGGTCGGCGAGGTCGACGACGAGCGAGCCGTCGGACACCTCGAAGTCGGAGACGACGCTGGACTTTCGCGGGGGAGGGGAGTTCGAGCCGAGACAGCCGGCGAGCCCGCCGGCGGCCCCGAGACCGGTCAGTTGGAGGAACGTGCGGCGCTTCATGAGGACTCTCGTCTCTGTCAATCAGAAAACTAGGATAACAGTCTTGTGGTTCGATACGTTCGGCGTGAGAGAAAACCGCGCCGGCCGGTGCGTATCTCGGAACGGGGCCGCGGTGGGCCCGCGGTGGGCCCGCGACCGCGCCGACCGCCTCGTGTCGCGGCGAACGCACACGAGCGGCTACGCGGCCAGCGGGATGATGATAACGAGGAGCTTCGCGTAGACGACCATGAACAGGAGCGCGAAGGGGTAGGTGTTACCGTAGCCCGCCGCGACCTCGTCGGCTCCGGTGGCGTCGACGGCGGCCGCGAGACCCTTCGTGTCGGTGTGGCCGCCCGTGATACCGCCGGCGGCGCTAATCCAGTCCATGCCCCAGACGTAGCGAGTGAGCGCGAGCCCGGCGAGGATGGCGATAAAGCTCGTCAGCGCCGAGGCCGCCACGATTTGGAGGCCGTACTCGGAGATGGTTGCGAGGAAGCCGCCGCCGGCACCGATGCCGACGACCGCGAGGAACATCGCGAGCGTGAACGCCCGAATCTCCGAGAGGATGCCGGTGTCCATGCGCGTCGGCACGGGACCCACCCGGCCGAAGTAACCGAAGACGAGCGCGGCGACGAGGACGCCGCCGGTGGTCCCGAGCGAGGGCGTGCCGAACGGTCCCATCGGAATCGGAATCGACCCGATGACCGCGCCGGCGACGATGACGAGCGCGTAGCCCATCACGCTGAACGTCACCTCGGTGACCGACGAGCCCGATTCGTCGTCGTCGGTGCCGCCGATAGCCTCGTCGAAGCCGCGCTTCTCCTCGTCGAGGTCGAGGCGGGCGATGACGGGGTACAACTGCTGGAACACGACGATGACGAGCACGCCGACGACGTAGCCGACCGAGTGGCCGATTTGGTAGTCCTGCCGGGCGGCCGCGGGGAGGGCCTCGATAGCCGACCCCAGCCCCGGACTGCTCGTCAGCGCGCCCGAGAACGACCCCATGATGAGGGGCGTCGACGCGTTGGGGAAGACGAACTGCGTCCAGACGTAGGTGAGCGCCAGCGCGACGGTCGGCATCAGCACCGCGACGGCGACGAAGTTGAGCCCGTACGCCTTGACGGTCCCCTCGATTTCGTGCGCCGCGATGAGACCGACGGCGGCGACGAACAGCGCCAGCGTGAGCCCGCTGTACGCGTCGGGGACGGTGAAGCCGAAGTGGCCGAGCACCAGCCCCGCAAACAGCGGGCCGGCGACGCCGAACTTGACGCCGCGGAAGCTGATTTTGCCGAGCCCCATCCCGACGAGCACCGCGAGGAACAGGACGAACAGGCCGTTGCCGACGAGCGACTCGACTATCGCCACGGGCGGTCACCCCCGAGACCGAGATGCACGCGAGAGGTCGAACCGCACCCGACCGAGCACCGTGACGGGCACTGACATAGTTGAATGTTCGGTGACATACACATGGAGATTCACAGATACGGTGGATAAGGCTTGATTCGATTCTCACGGGCTGACGACGAACCAAAAATCGCAGGACGGCAGCGCACACACTGTATTCTGCGGGATATTATCAGCCGCCACGTCGAGACGGCTCGATCGGCCCACAATCAACCATCATCTATGTGAAATGATTCGCGGAGTTCGGTCGTGAGTCGGTGCACGTCCAACTGTTCCGGCAGGTCGTCCCGGCCGTCGTGGTCCGTGAGCGAACCGGGTTCGAACGCGGGGTTCCGCTTTTCGACCGTCTCCAGGGGAACCTTGGTCGTGACGGTGAAGTGTTCGACCGGCGAGACGAACCCCCAGAGCGCGCCCGCGGTGTTGAGAACGACGAGAATCGGCGTCCACGGGACCGCGAGGAGCGTGAGTTTCGACTCGGACCGGTAGCTCGCGACGCCGACGCCCGTCACGACGAACAGCGTGGCGAACTCGACGAGCGAGCCGATTCGGTAGAGCATCAGGTCGGGGAGCGCGCCGGGGACGAGAAACGTGAGGAGCGTTATCAGCGGGATGAGCGGCGAAAAGCCCCACGCGACGAGGCGGAACTGGAGGAACACCTGATAATGTAGCGGCAGGAGGTCAGAATCCTGTCGCGTCCCCGAGAACCACCGACGGCGCTGTTTGAGCATCGTCATCACCGACGGTGGTGCCTGATTGCGGAACTTGCAGTCCAGCACGTTGAACTCGAGGTTCGTCGCGCTGGCGGCGCGCCACGCGAAGTCCGTGTCCTCGGTGATGGTCTTCGAGTCCCACGTGATGTCGTTTTCGAGGCGCGTCCGAATCGCGATGCCGCCGCCCCACGCGTACAGCGGGAATCTGAACCGGCCGAACGCCCGCTGCTCGCGCTGGTAGCCGATGCGGAACACCTCCGAGAGATACGTCACCCACGACCCGGTGTACAGCGGGAGTTCCGTAATCTGGACGATGTCGCCCTCCGGCAACCCCTCGAAGTTCGCCATCAGCGTGTCCTCGTCGAGGTAGAGGACGAACTCCTTGTCGCAGGGAATCTCGCGGCGCGCCCATTCGAGCGCCCGGCCCTTGTGGGTCGCCGTGCAGGTGAACTCCTCGGGGACGACGTGGACCGACGCACCGTCCACCGAAATCGGCTTCTCGGCGACGACCCGAACGTCCGCGAGGCCGTCGGGCACCGCGTCGACCGTCGATTGGACGATGCCCGCCGCGTCGATGGTGATGATACGGACTTGGATGTCGTCGTAGCCGTAGGCGACGTCGTCGGCGGCGATAGTCTGTCGCCACGCGAGGACGAGCACCTCGACGAACCACGTGAAGACCGACGCCGAGTAGAGCGCGAAGACGGTCCAGACGAGCATCAAGAGGACGAATATCGCCAGCTCGGACTGGACTTCGAACATGTAGATTAGACAGACATTCTTGGAGTAATGAATGTACGGACTACGGAATCGACCGACTCGGTGCGGGCCGGGAGCCGTCGCCCGCGACGAGACAGAGCAGTGCTGGAATCTGAGAACCAGCACAACCCACTTCCCCCGTGTTGACCGACTGACTACCAATGGCTGATTCCACGAGCGGCGTCGCGGAGGCGAAAGCCGACACACTGCGGGAACAACACCTCCAGCTCCTGCTGGAAATCGAGCCTGCAAAGCGCTGTTCGTGCCCGTTAGCCGGCCCCGACTCGGCGGTCGAAGACGTCCACACGCAGCTCGACGGCGACGTCTGCCACGCCGAGGTGACCGTCGGCGACGGGGACGCCTCGAAAGTGGTCCACGCGACGACGAGCGTCGGCGACGACTGTCTCTGCCGGGCGTTCGCCGAGTTCGAATGCGTACCGCGAATCCGCCGCGCCGACGGCGAGTGTATCGTCGTCGAGACGTATCTCTCGGACCGCGCGGTCATCACCGACCTCGTGGAGCGGCTCGACGAACTGACCGAGCGGGTCTGTCTCAGGCGACTCACCTCCGACGGGCGCGGCGATTCGACCGAGTCGAAGACGGCGACTATCGACCTCTCGTCGCTCACGGCGAAACAGCGCGAGGCGGCGCTCATCGCCGTCCACCACGGCTACTACGAGACGCCGCGACGGACGGAGTTGGCGACGCTCGCGGAGGCGCTCGGCATCTCGAAGTCGGCGCTCTCCCAGCGGTTGAACGCCGTGGAAGCCAAGCTCGCGACGGCGGTGTTCGACTCCGAGTAATCCCTCGACTACCCCGCAAAAACGGCAGACAGCTGACGTTCGAGACGGCTCGGTGCGACGTCGAGTATATAAACCGCTTCATTATCCAGCGGGTGGCCTACCGAGGCCGCCACCCTCGGTACGTGTGTAACCATGAACGACCCACAACAGCCGCGACTGACTCCGCTCGACGAGTGGGAGACGGAAGCGGCGAACATCCTCGACGGGGGCGATTACGACGCCGAGTTGGGACTGCGGATGGCCCGCGACGCGATTCGGGTCTCGAACGGCGAACTCTCAGACGAGGCGTTCCACGAGAAGTACCACGAGGCGGTCGTCGCGGAGTTCGGTGAGGACGCCCGCCCGACCGAACCGGAGGGGTTCGATGAGTGACGACGGACGCGGCTCGACGGGAGGTGGTGGCGACGGCGACGGCGACGGCGTGTTCAGACGCGACGTGCTGAAAGCCAGCGGGGCCGCGGCCGTCGCGCTCGGACTCGGGGGCGGCGGCTACGCCTCCTCGCTGGCCGAGACCGCCACCGAACCGGCGTCGAGGCAGAACCCCGGCATCGAGAGCTACGTCGGACAGGACGAGATTATCAGGACGGCGTGCGCGCCGAACTGTCGCGGGAAGTGTCCGCTCGAAGCGCACGTCCGCGACGGACGCGTCAGGAAAATCGAGCCGCAGATTCCCGAAGACGAGCGGTACAAACGCGCCTGTACCCTCGGGCTGTCGCACACCCAGCGCATCTACAACGCCACGCGGCTCAAGTACCCGATGAAGCGCGTCGGCTGGGAGCCGGGGAGTCCGAACCCCGAGGGCCGCGGCGACGCCGCCGAGTTCGAGCGCGTCACGTGGGACGAGGCGCTCGACTACATCGCCGCGGAGATGGAGCGCGTCCGCGACGACTACGGCCCCGAGAGCGTCTACTTCGAGACGGGGTCGGGGAACAACGGCATCAGCGGCACCATCCAGAGCCGGCTGTCGTCGCTGTTCGGCGGGACTCAGAAGTCGTGGTCCATCGACATCAACGTCGGACTCGGCTTCAGTCGACTCGCCGGGGCCGGCTTCTTCAACGTCCCGACCAACGAGGTCGTCGACTGGCGGAACGCGAACACGGTCATCGTCTGGGGGTCGGACATCTTCGCCAGCAACCTCCAACAGGACGCCTCGAAGCTCCTCGACGCGGTCGAAAACGGCGCGAAGCTCGTCTGCGTCGACCCGGTGTACACGAACACCGCCGCGAAGGCCGACCTCTGGCTCCCCATCAAGCCGGGGAAGGACACGCTCCTGACCCTGTCGATGATTAAGACAGTCCTCGCCGACGAGACCTACGACACCGAGTTCCTTCGGAAGCGGACACTCGGGCCGGCGCTCGTCCGCGACGACACGGGCGAACTGCTCGACGCGAGCGACGTGTTCGACGACGTGACCGAGGACCTGCCCGTCGCGGTCGACGAATCGACGGGCGAGCCGGTCGCGCTCGAACCCGAGACGTACGGTGAGTACGCGCTGTTCGGTGAGTACACCGTCGCTGGCGTCGACTGCCACACGGCGCTTTCGCTCCTCGAAGAACACGTCTCCGACTACGACCCCGACGCCGTCGCCGCCGAGGTCGGCATCAACGCCGACAACATCCGCACCGCGGTGCGCTGGCTCGCAACGCGCGGCCCCGGCGGCATCGCCTCCGGCTACGGCGTCGACCGCTACAAGTACGGTCACACCTTCGGGCAGGCGTACGCCATCCTCCTCGGGCTGACCGGCGACTTCGGTCGCCACGGGAGCATTCAGGGGAGCCACCCGCTCGGCGGGTCGTACGACAACGGCGGCTACGACGCCCCCGAGGACGGGCCCGGAACCACGTCGCTCCCGCAGACGGACATCCTCACCGCGATAGAGTCCGGCGACCCCTACCAGCTAAAGGTGATGTACTCACAGGAGTCGAACTTCATCGCCAACCAGATGCCGGACAGACAGCGGTGGCTGGAGGCGTCGAAGAAACTCGACCTCATCGCCGTCGCCGACATGCACCACACGCCGTCGGTCCAGCACGCGGACATCATCCTCCCCGCGTCCCACTGGTTCGAACGCGAGGACGTCGTCGACACGTGGGGCGGCCACCCGCACATCATGTACCGCCAGCCCGCCCACGACCCGCTGTGGGAGTCGAAGTCCGACCACTGGATGCTGGTCAGGCTGGCCGAGCGCCTCGGCTTCGGTGACTACTTCAACCGCGATAAGTCGGCGACGCTCCGAGAACTGCTC
Source organism: Haloferax volcanii DS2 (assembly GCF_000025685.1). Classification (GTDB taxonomy): domain Archaea; phylum Halobacteriota; class Halobacteria; order Halobacteriales; family Haloferacaceae; genus Haloferax; species Haloferax volcanii. The sequence continues at coordinate 420,705 of NC_013964.1, forward strand.
GCCAACGACGACGAGGTGGACTACGAGACGCTGAAAGAACAGGGAACGGTGAAGGTGAGCACGCCGGTCGTCAAGTTCACTGGGGAGTTCAACACCCCGTCGGGCCGGCTGGAACTGTACGACGAGGACGCGCCGACCGAAGGCGGCGTCACGCTGGAACTGCCGAAGCACATCGAGAGCCGGACGGCCGACGACTGGGACACGGCGGAGGACTACCCGCTGATGTTCATCCAGAAGCACTCGAAGTGGCGCATCCACTCGCAGTACGAGTACCAAAACTGGCTGCGGGAGATAAACAACGAGCCGCAGTTGGACATCAACCCGAAGGACGCCGCGGCCCGCGGCATCGAAGACGGCGACTACGTCCGCGTCCACAACGAGCGCGGCGAGATGGTCGTGAAGGCGAAGCTGAACGACGGGATGCAGCCCGGGCTGGTGAACACCGACCAAGGCTGGTGGGGAAGCGACTACGTCCGCGGCCACCACAACGACCTGACCCACACGGACGTGTGTGAGGTGACGGGGAACTTCGCGTTCTACGACACCAGAGTCGAGGTCGAACCGGCACCGAGCGACGTCGACACGAGCAAGTACACGAGCGACCAGCCGACCGGTTCGGGCGCGACCAGCGCCGGGGCGGGAGGTGACTGACCATGACTAACTACGGCTTAGTAATCGACCAAGAGCGGTGTATCGGCTGTCACGCCTGCGCCGTGACGTGTAAACAGGAGAACAACGTCGGCCTCGGCCAGTACTGGAACCGCGTGCTCACCGAGGGCGGCGACAAGATGGACACGCCGGCCGGGACGTACCCGGAAAACGGCGAGGACGGCACGCTGGAGATGTCCTACCAGCCGACGGCCTGCCAGCACTGCGACAACGCGCCGTGCGTGAAGGTGTGTCCGGTCAACGCGACCTACACCCGCGAGGACGGCATCGTCGAAATCGACTACGACAAGTGTATCGGCTGTCGCTACTGCATGGCCGCCTGCCCGTACAACGCCCGCGTGTTCAACTGGGACGAACCGCAGACGGTCCCCGAAGACGGCACCGGCGACGTGCCGGCCCGGCCGCAGGGCGTCGTCGAGAAGTGTACGTTCTGTTCACACCGCGTCGAGGAGGGGCTCGACCCCGCCTGCGTCGTGAACTGCCCGGCGGACGCCCGCATCTTCGGTGACCTCGACAACGAGGAAAGCACCGTCTCGAAGTACATCAGAAAGTACCAGACGACGCGACTGCTCGAAGACCGCGGCACCGACCCGAAGACGTACTACATCCGCGGCGAGATGAGTCCGGGTCGCCCGCAGACCTCCGACAAGATGGAGAGCGAACTCGACGACGTGTCGGTCTGGTCGGAGCCGAAGGACAACGGTCCGGTCGAGGAAAGCGGCGGAAGCGGCGGCGGCGGGTCGCACGGCTCGCTGTCGAACGACGCGCTTCCGCACGTCCCCGCGTTCGAGGGAGGTGACGACTGATGTCGAGAGAGACCGCCACCTCGCGGTTCGTCGTCCCCGAGTTCGGAAGCGCCGGGAAGCTCTGGGTGGGCTTTCTCGCCGCCGTCGTCTTAGTGGGCGTCGTCGCGTGGGCCTACCAGCTCACCACCGGCCTCGTCGTCACGGGGATGCGCAACGTGTTCTCGTGGGGGCTGTACATCATGATGTTCGTCCTGTTCGTCGGGCTGTCGGCCGGCGGGCTCATCATCTCCAGCGCGCCGAAGTTCTTCCACTCGCACCGCTACGAGGGGTTCGCGCGCCTCGGGGTGCTGGTGAGCCTCGCGTGCATCACCGTCGCCGGGCTGCTCATCCTGCCCGACATCGGCCGCCCCGAGCGCCTCTACCAGTTTTTCACCTCGCCGGACTTCCGGTCACCGATGGTGTGGGACTTCGGCATCGTCATCCTCTACGGCGCGCTGAACCTCTGGTATCTCTGGCTCCTGACCCGCCGCGACCTCGCGGCCCGCGGGTCGCGGCTGGCGCTCGGCGTCGAGGACACGGAAGCCGGCCGCGAGCGCGACCGGACGCTCATGTTCTGGACCGCCGCCGTCGCGCTGCCGACCGCGGTCGCGCTCCACTCGGTCACCGGGTGGATTTTCGCGACGCAAATCGGCCGCGGCGACTGGTTCAGCCCGCTCGTCGCGCCGGTGTTCATCGCCAAGGCGCTCGTCTCCGGGCTCGGTCTGCTGTTGGTCGTCTCCGTCCTCGTCTCGCGGTTCACCCGCTTCAGCGTCGACCGCGAGGAGCTGACGAGCCTCGGGAAGGTGCTCGGCATCTTCCTCGCGTTCCACGTCGTCTACCTGCTCGCGGCCGAGCGCCTCCCGCACGCGTGGGCCGACCACTTCGGGTTCTGGGCCATCACCGAAAGCTTCCTCATCGGTGAGTCGGCGTACTTCTGGCTCTGGACGGTCGTCGGCGGGGCGGTCCCGCTTGTCATGCTCGCGCTCCCGTCGTTCCGCAAGCGCGTGTCGGTCATCTTCACCGCCAGCGCCCTCGCGGTGTTCGGGACGACGTTCGAGGGGGTTCGACTGGTCTTCACCGGCTACGACGCGGCCAACATCGACGCCGCGCCCGGCATCTCCGTCGGCGGCGAGTACGCCGGCGTGACGACCGACATCTGGGCGACCGCGGGGTCGTACACTCCCACGCTCGTCGAGGTCGCGGTCACCGCTGGCGTCATCGCCATCGGCGCGCTCATCGTCACCCTCGGACTGCGGTACGTCCCGATTCAGGCGGAAACCGAATCGACCGCCGTCGCGACCGACGGCGGCGAGACGCGGGGGGAAGACCGATGAGCGAACCCGTCGCCCAAAGCCCGAGCGAGGGGAACGAGAAGTACGAGGAGCACGCGGCGGCCGGCGACGCCTTCGAGTCGGCTCGGACGGCGACGTACGCGGTCCTCGCGGCCTGCTGGCGCGAACCGACCGAGCGGCTGGTCGAAGTCGCCAACGACGGTGAACTGTCGGCGCTTTTCGGCCCGCTGGAGTCGCTCGAACTCCACGCGCTGCGAAGCGAGTACGCCCGGCTGTTCATCGGCCCGGCCGGCCCGCCGTGTCCGCCCTACGAGAGCGTCTACCGCGACAGGGCGGACGACGACGAGTTCGGAGAGGTACTGGGACCGGCGACGACGGCCGTCGAGCGCTGGTATCAGGCGTTCGGCGTCGAGCACCGACCCGAGCAGCGCGACCTGCCGGACCACGTCGCGACGGAACTGGAGTTCTGCGCGTACCTCGCCGAACACGGCCGCGACGACCGCCTCGACCAGTTCCGCGACGAACACCTCACGCAGTGGGTCGACGACCTCTGTGACCGGGTCGAAACCGAGACGCGGTCGCCGTTCTACGCGGCGCTCGCCCGGACGACGCGGGAGGTGGTCAGCGACTGACACACAGCCGAGTTGGAACCGCCGAACCGAACGCACTCACCAGGTCGCTCCCGCGCCGAGTCGACTCGCTTTTTCGACCTCTTTAAAAGCCTTAATTATCAGCGGTTACATACACCGTTAGAGTCAACCGATGTTGGTGTAGTGAGTACGCATGCACGCACACCACGACCGGTCGCGGCCGGCGACCCCCCTCTCCGAGTCGATTCTCGTCTGCGGCGACAGTCGAGTGTCGCTGACCGGCCCAGAGCTACGCGGGTTAGCCAGCGAGGACCGAACAGTGACGGTCGCGTGCGCGTCGGGGACGCGACACACCGCGACGTGGACCGGGGTTCCGGTCCTCGACCTCTTTGCCGACGCCGGCCTCGACGACGAGACGACGCACCTCCTGGTCGAGAGCGCCGACGGCTATCGGGTCTGCATCGACGTGTACGCCACCCTCGACGCGGTCGTCGCCTACGCCCGCGACGGGACACCGATAGGCGAAGAACACGACTACGAGACGCGCTTTATCGCGCCCGACGTCGACGGGTCGCGGACGGTGAAAGGCGTCCGCGCCGTCGAGGCGCTCGCGCTCGACCCCGCCACCGACCCCGAATCGCTCGAAGACATCTTCAAGAAACCCTGACCAGATGACGCGAGAGAGACAGAACCGACCGGACCGGACGGACGCGCCGACAGCGGCGGCCGCGCCGAGTCTACGGCCCGCGCCGGACGCGACGGCCGTCGTCCTCGCCGGCGGCGAGAGCACCCGCTTCGGGCCCGGACACAAGGCTCTCGCGACGCTCGACGGGGAGCCGCTGATTCGGCGCGTCGTCGGGACGCTCCGAGCCGTGGCGGGCCGCCCCCCGATAGTCGCGGTTCGGACCGCAGACCAGCGCGAGCGCCTCGCGCAGGCGCTCCCGAGGGACTGGGACGTGCGGTTCGTCCGCGACGACCCGGGTCTGTCGGGGCCGCTCGCGGGCGTCACCGCGGCCGCCGACACAGTCACCACTTCGTGGCTGTTCGTCGCCGGCTGTGATATGCCGCTTCTCGAACCGCACGCGGTGGCGGCGCTGTTCGAGTGCGCCGCCCGGAGCGACGGCGACCGCGACCGCGACCGCGACCGGCACGTCTCAGCGGACGGCGACCGCCCCAGTCCGCCGGCCATCGTCCCCGTCTCCGAGCGCGGCCACGAACCGCTTCACGCCCTGTACCGTCGTGCCGCGGTCCGAGACAACGTCTCCGAACTCGCTCCCGACGACGGCCTCGGGGCGCTTTTGAACCGACTCGACGGCGTCGAGTACGTCGGATTCGACGCGCTTCCCGAGAGCGTCGACCGGTCGGTGACGAACGTGAACACGCGCACGGAGTTGGCGCGGGTCGCCGCCGGAGACGAGGTGCGGCGATGAACCCCGACTCGGCCGCGGGTCGGTCGAGCAGACGGGCGTTCCTCGCGGCCGTCGGCGGGGTCGCGGCCGGCGGCCTCACCGCGACAGCGGGCTGTCTCGGCCGGGGTGAGGAAGCACCGACCGTATCGATTCTCGCCGCCGGAAGCCTCCAGCGGGCGCTCACCACCGAGTTCGACGCGCCGGACGGAACTCGCATCGAGGTCGAGGCCCACGGCTCAGCGCGCGTGGCCCGGATGGTCGACGACGACCAACGCGACCCCGACATCGTCGCCCTCGCGGACCCGGCGCTGTTCGACGCGCCGCTTTCGGTCCCGTGGTACGCGACGTTCGCCAACAACGCGCTCGTCGTCGCGTACAACCCCCAGACGGAGGGCGGAACGCGGGTCACCGAGGCCGCCTCGTGGCCCGACGCCCTCCTCGACGACGCGGTCAGCCTCGGTCGGACCGACCCCGACCTCGACCCGCTGGGCTACCGGACGCGGTTCGCGCTCGCGCTCGCGGCCGACCACTACGACCGGCCGGCGCTCACAGCGGACCTGCTCCGCCGCGACCAGATATACCCCGAGACGCAACTGCTCGCGCAGTTCGACGCCGGCGGCGTCGACGCGGCGTTCGTCTACCGGAGCATGGCCGTCGAGCGCGACTACCCGTACCTCGAACTCCCGGCGGCAATCAACCTGAGCGACCCCGACCACGCGTCGGCGTACGCGACAGTCAGCTACACGCTCCCGGACGGCGTCACCGTCCGCGGCGGCCCGATTCGGTACGCCGCGACGCGCCGCACCGACACGGCGGCGGCGAAGTCGGTGTTCGAGGCGCTCGTCGGGACCGCCGGCGACTTCCTCGAACCCTCCGGGTTCACCGTGCGCGCGAGCCACCCACACTACTTCGGAGATGTCCCACCGACAGCCTAACCGCCGCGAGCGCGGCGTCACGCGACTCCTGCCCGAGACGTGGCGAGGCCTGACGCTGCTTCTCGCGGGGGTGCTTCTCCTCTACTACCTGCTTCCAATCGGCGCGCTCGTCTTCGCGCAGTCGCCGGCGTCGCTGGCTACCGACGTGACGAACGAGGTCGTCCTGACCGCCGCCACCAACTCCGTCGTCGCGGCGACGCTCAGCACGCTGGTCGCCGTCGCCTTCGGCGTTCCCTTGGCCTACTGGCTCTCGCGCACGTCGTTCCGCGGCCGCGACGTGATTCTGGCGCTGGTGATGCTCCCGCTCGTCCTCCCGCCGGTCGTCAGCGGGATGTTACTGCTCAGACTCGTCGGCCCCGCCGGCCTCGGCCAACTGACGAGCGTCCCGCTGACGCGCTCGCTTTTCGGCGTCGTTCTCGCGCAGACCTACGTCGCCTCGCCGTTTCTGGTCGTGACCGCGAAGACGGCCTTCGACGGCGTGGACAGGCAACTCGAAGCGGCGGCCCGCTCGCTCGGAGAGGACCGCGTCGGGAGCGTTCGACGCGTGACGCTCCCGCTGGCGAAGCAGGGCATCCTCGCCGGCGTGACCCTGACGTTCGCGCGGGCAATCGGAGAGTTCGGCGCGACGCTCATGCTGGCGTACTACCCGCGGACGCTCCCGGTGCAAATCTGGGTGTCGTACCTCTCGACCGGCCTCGACGCCGCGTTCCCGGTCGCGCTCGTCCTCGTCGGCATCGCCGTCGGGGCGATTCTGCTGGTCCACGCGCTGGGGACGAACCCGTGGGAGTGAACGGATAGAAACCCACCATCGCGCCGCACCCGAGGGTTGAGTGCGGCGGCCCCCGAAGCGACCGTATACCCGTCGCGAGCGTGGGCGACGAGACGGTCGTCTCCGGCGAGGCCGTCGTGTTGTCGCTGGCGCACGACGGGGGCGTGAGAGGAAGGAACGAAGAGAGGAGTCGGGCTACCGACCGCAGGACTCACTCAGGCCGGCGTCGTCCCGCTTACAGCGGGTAGTCGCGGGGTTCGTGCTGGAGGGAAATCCACTTGTCCTCGGTGATTTCGTCGAGGAAGGCGTCGCTGTTGTAGGTGCCGACGCCGGACGCCCCGGTGCCGCTGAACGGGACGTGCGCCTCGTCGTTGATGGGTTGGTCGTTGACGTGGACGTTGCCGGTCTCCATCCGGAGGGCGATTTCCTTGCCGGTGGCGAGGTCGCCGGCGTGGACCGATCCGGAGAGGCCGTACTCGGTCGCGTTGGCGAGTTCGACCGCCTCGTCGACGTCCGAGAAGGGGATGACGGGCGCGATGGGGCCGAAGTGCTCGTTGCGGGCCGCGGCCATGTCGTTGGTCACGCCCGAGAGGACGGTCGGCTGGACGACAAGCGAGTCGTCGACGCCGTCGAGGTCGGCCGTCGAGCCGCCGGTTTCCAGCGTCGCGCCGGCGGCGACCGTCTCCTCGACGTAGCCCAGCATTTCGTCGCGCTGGGACTCGTCGATGATGGGGCCGACGACCGTGTCGTCCTCGTGGGCGGAGCCGACGGGCAGCTCCGCGGCCCGCTCGGTCAGCTTCTCGACGTACTCGTCGTAGACCGACTCGTGGACGATGTGGCGGTTGATGGAGATACAGACCTGTCCCTGATGGACGAAGCTCCCGAAGACCGCGGCGTCGGCCGCGCGGTCGACGTCCGCACCCTCGGTCACGACGTGGGCGTTGTTGCCGCCGAGTTCCATCGCGGGCACGGCGAGGTTCTCGCCGGCGATGCCCGAGACGCGCTTGCCGACCTCGGTGGAGCCGGTGAACGCCACCACGTCGCTCTCGGGGTGGCCGGCGACGCGGTCACCGATTTCCGAGCCGCGGCCGGTGACGACGTTGACGACGCCCTCGGGGAGGTCGGTCTCCTCGAACAGCTTGGCGAACAGCAGCCCGCCCGTGATGGGGGAGTTGGTCGAGGGCTTCAGTACGACCGCGTTCCCCGCGGCGACGGCGGGCGCGACCGCCCGCATCGACAGGTTCAGCGGGAAGTTCCAGGGCGAGATGACCGTCACCACGCCCTTCGGGTTCTTCTGCACGATGTTCTCCTTGCCGGGGATGTTGGAGGCGACGTGCTCGCCACGCATCCGACGGGGCAGCGTCGCGGCCTCGCTCGCGTGGTCGGAGGCGATTTGGATGGAGGTCTCGCCCATGATGCGCGAGCCGCCGACCTCGTGTGCGAGGAGGTCGATAATCTCGTCTTCGTACTCGTTCAGCGCCTGGAGGAACTGCTCGACGACCTCCTGCCGCCGCGCGGGCGGCGCTTCGGCCCACGATTCCTGGGCTTCGGCGGCCGCCTCGTAGGCGGCGTCGACGTCGGCCTCCGTCCCGCGAGGGACGTGCGCGACCGTCTCGCGGGTCGACGGATCCTCGACTGCGATGCTCTCGCCGCTCTCACTTTCGGTCCACTCGCCGTCGATGTACAGCGCGTTCCAATCGGCGTCGGTGGCGATGTCGTCGACCATGTGCAGTCGTGAGTTGGGGGCGGCGGGATAAATGGGGCCGTAATGGGGAGAACTGCTCGCGTTACAACAACCTCAAGAGCCTCTGTCCCCGCGGCGCGCGAGGCGCGGTGACAGTATGGACGTGTCGAATGAAAGCGTCGTACACAACGACGACGACAGAGAGACGACAGACCGCCGATGAATATATGTTTTTTTAACAGAAACGGGTTCCCATGAGGCGAACCAGGGCGCTGACGATGTATCTCATCGTTCCGTGTCTGCTCTACGCTGCCGCGTTCGTAATCGTGGTAACTCAGTTTTCGGCTGTCGTCGAAACCAGCACGCTGCGGCAGTCACACACGGTATTCGCAGCGATTATCGCGGTCGTTCTGCTCGTGAAAAGAGACGAACTGTCCGCCGAGAGGTGAGCGCGTTCCGCTCGGGGTGCGTGCTGTACTGCGTCACGAATTAGAATCGTCCGCCGAGTGCGAGGCGTCATCCGTACGCCTCAAGTTTGCCCATTCGACGGCGAGTCGCCGTTCCGCGAAACATCCGAACCGACACCCACCTTCTTTACGGAGCGTTCCGTGGTCGCGAACAGAGGACTCGATGACACCGAAACAGGGTGGACGTACACCGCTTTCTCCTCGCGCGACGCGAGCGTTCGAGCACCTTCGGCCCCTCGTCGCTGACCGCGACGCCGGGATGCCCGTGGCGGACGCGCGCCAACGAGTTCGCTCGGCGGGTGAAGACCCCGCGGCCGTCGACGAACTCCTGAACAAGGGCTATCTCTACGAAGTCGAAGGCGACGTGTTCGTGACGTGAGCGCTGTCGCGCCGGCCTGACCGGACGCGAAGGCGGACCGCCGAACCGGACGCGACGAAGTGCGAGGCCGCGCCGACCGCGACCCGCTCGCGGGAGTCGGGTGCGACTATCCTGTGACACGCGAAGATTTTCGGCTATATAGCTCCCGTGCGACTCGTGAGACGCACATATCCGTCACGAGAATCGAGAGGAGCCACGAGATACTTACACCGCGAGCGAGACGTGCGGGGTGCATCATGAAGAAGGTCCTCGCACGAATCGGAATCGGCAACGCGACCGTCGATACCGTCCTCCCCTCCGATACCGTCCGCCCCGGCGAGACGGTCGACGCAGAGGTTCGCATCGAAGGCGGGTCGGCGGAACAGGAAATCGGGAAGGTTCGGTTCGAGCTGGAGACCCGCTACCGAACCGACGACGGCTACCGAGAGGTCGATATCGCGCAGTACACCCTCGCGGAGAGCCTCACTGTCCAACCGGACGAACAAGAGACACGGGACGTGTCACTCGACATTCCCCACGGGACGCCCGTCACACTCGGGAACGTCGACGTGTGGGTCGAGACCGAACTCGACATCGAACTGGCCGTCGACCCCGAAGACAAAGACTACCTGAACGTCCAGCCGACGCCGCGGCTGCAAGCCGTCTTCGACGCGCTCGACGACCTCGGCTTCTCGCTGCACACCGCCGAGTGCGAGGCCGACCCCCACGGCGTGTTCACCTCGTCGCGGCGCTTCGTCCAAGAGTTCGAGTTCCGACCCACGTCGGGTCCGTTCGCCGGCGATGTAGACGAACTCGAAGTCGTGCCGCGACCGGACGAAGACGCGCTCGAACTGTTCCTCGAAGTCGACCGCCGCGGCGGCGTGCTGAGCGAGCTCAGCGACTTAGACGAGCGGACCGTCCAGACGACGGTTCGGACCACCGACGTGAGCGACGTGCGCGACGAGCTGGAGTCGCTGATTCGCGCCAACGCCTGACGGCGGCGCACGGGACGAATTACCCCAACTCACTTCCGGCGACCCAACGTTTTTGCGTCGATTCGGCGTATCTCTGCCGGCATGACGACACTCGAAGACATCGACCTGGACTTCGTCCCGTTCGGCCAGACGGGTCTCCAGACGAGCGAACTCCAGTTCGGGACGTGGCGGTTCGGCAAGGAGACCGAACAGGGCAACGTCGAAATCGACGAGGAGCGCGCGCACGAACTGCTCGACGCTTACGAGGCGGCCGGCGGGCGCTTCATCGACACCGCAGACATCTACGGCGGCGGCGCGAGCGAGCGCTGGATCGGCGACTGGCTCGAAGACCGAGACCGAGAGCGCTTCACCATCGCGTCCAAAATCTACTGGCAGATTCGCGACGGCGACCCGAACAGCCGCGGGACGAACCGGAAGAACGTCCGCCACCGCATCGACGCCCTACTCGACCGCCTCGACACCGACTACGTTGACGTGCTCTACATCCACCGCTGGGACGACGAGACGCCCACGCGCGAGATGATGAAGACGCTCAACGGCCTCGTCGAAGACGGGAAGGTCCACTACCTCGGCGCGTCGACGCTCCGACCGAACGCCTGGAAAGTGGCGAGGGCGAACGAAATCGCCCGCGCCGAGGGCTGGGAGCCGTTCACGGTCGCACAGCCGCGGTACAACCTCGTCGACCGCGAAATCGAAGGGGATTACTTGGAGATGACCCGCTCGTACGGCATCGCGGTCTGCCCGTGGAGCCCGCTCGGACAGGGCTTTCTCACCGGAAAGTACACCCGCGAGGACGGTCTCACCGGCGAGTCCCGCGCCGCGGAGTCCAGCCGGTTCGAGGAGTCGTATCTGACCGAGGAGAACTTCGACGTGCACGACGAACTCGATGCGGTCGCCGGAGAAGTCGACGCGACGCCCGCGCAGACGGCGCTCGCGTGGCTCATGCACCGCGACGGCGTCACCGCACCCATCGTCGGCGCGCGCACGGTCGAACAGCTGACCGAGAACCTCGAAGCCGCGACCATCGACCTCACGGACGAGCAGGTCGACCGCCTGACCGGGGCGAAGCCCGACCCCTACGTGGGGCTCTAACGGCCTATTTGGGCAGTATTACACGCCCTCGCGAATCGTCTTGTAGAGGTGCGCGAGCGTCTTCATCCCCGGCGCGTTCCGTTCGAGGGAGTAGAAGGGGTGAAGTTCGGGGTTGAACTTCGCCTTGTATCGGTTGATGCGGCGGTTGTTCGCGCCGACGAGGTCGTAAGTCGTCCGCCCGCGGTCCATCGCGTCGCGCATGATGCGCCAGTCCAGCAGGTCGTTGATGGCGAGGTCTGAGTCCACGTCGGCCCGGACGCCGCCCTGCCACCGCGACACCGTCTCCTTGTAGTCGACGGCGAGGATTCCGCCGGCGAACTCGCCGTCGATTCGGAGGACGTAGGGGCGAATCTGTCCCTCGGGAAGGGTGGCGTAGAGGTCCCTGACGAACTCCGGCGACGACCGATAGGAGATGCCCTGCGCTTCGTAGCGCGAGGCGACCTGTTCGACGATGCGCTCGATTGCTTCGGGGCCGCCCTCCTCGATGGTGTACGCGTCGTCGAGCGCGTTCCGAATGTTCGACCGGGCGTCGCTACTGAAGCTCATGAACACGTCGTCGACGCCGGGCGAGAGGTCGACGTGGTAGGTGTACTGCGGCGTTATCGCGTAGTCGTTCCACGAGAACGCCCTGAGGTCGTCGTACCGGCCGTCGAGTCGGATGTGGGCGTAGCGCGGCCGAATCTCGTCGCGGACCCATGCGAGACAGTCGTCGATGAACTCGTGGTGTCGTCCCTCGCGCTTTCGCTGTTTCATGTGGTCCATGTTCAGGAGGACCGGACCGAGGTACGCGACGCGAAGCTCCGGCGGCGGCGAAAACACCGTCGCTATCGGCCCCTTGTTGATCCGGAACACCGGAAACAGTCCGACGACCTCCTCGCCTTTTCGTCCGACGAGCGGAACCAACTCCGCGCCCGCGTGCGCCGCCTGAATCTCCAGCGCGTCGTACTGATGGAACGCGTTGCCATGCGGTGACTGTTCGACGAACGTGTCCCAGCCGTGGACGTCGTCTCCAGTCGCCCGCCGAACCTCGATACTCATGAGTAAGGTGCCTGAACTGTCGCGTCAGCCCTCTTTGTTATGCGCCCGTTATGCGGGTGATTTGACCCGCTTCGGACGGCTCACAACCGCATCACGGCAGTCGTTAACGGCAAATTTCTGATAAGAATCCGACGACGGTGCAGACGTTCGCGGGTCGGAAGTCGACGAGTCGGGAGGAAGCCGTCAAAGCGGGGACTACCCTCGCGTTTGTAACGCCGGGTCGAAGCCACCGTTTTACGCGGTGAGACCGAACTTCGACCATGGCCGGTCTCTCCGAACGCGCCGCGTCGCTCGTGACGAGCGAACCGCTCATGGCGCACCTCGCGACCAGCGTCGACGACCGCCCCCACGTCGCGCCCGTCTGGTTCGACTACGCGGCCGACCGCGGGGTAATCGAAGTGCTCACCACGGGCCGAAAGCTCGCTAACATCCGCGAGAACCCGCGCGTCGCGCTCTCCATCCAGAAGGACGAGAAGGGACAGGCGCAATGGAAGGTGACGGTTCTCGGGACGGCCACCGTCGTCACCGACGACGACGCCCTGCGAGCCGCCACGCGGCGAATCAATCGGAAGTACGGGGCCGATGAGTCGGCGTGGCCCGAAAACGAGTTGGTCCGCATCTCGGTGGGGACCGCGACGGTCAGCGAGTACTGAAGTCGTCCAGTCGGCCGACGGTGCGTCAGTTTGGCGACGGCGCGTCAGTTTGGCGACGGCGTCTCAGTCGGACGACGGCGCGTCAGTTTGGCCGTCGTCGAACCGCCGAATCTCCCGCGAGAGCCGCCCGAGGTCGAACCCGGCGTCCGCGAGTCGGGCGGCGACGAGCGACGCCGCCGTCGACACCACGAACGCCCCGCCGAAGGAGGTGAGATACAGCGGGTCGGCCGCGGGGAGCAGGCCGCCGACGACCGGAATCGACGTGATGACGCCGCGGAGGTCGGGGAAGAACGCGAGGCCGACGGCGAGCCCGGTGAGACTGCTCGCGAGCGCGCCGAGGCCGGTGATTCGCGTCGAGTACAGCCCGTAGACAAGGGGGAAGGCGACGGCCGCGCCGAGCAGGTCGGCGAAGAAGAACAGCCGGAGGACGCTCTGGGCCCGGAGGCTGACGTAAATCGCAGCGGCCGCGACGACGACTGTGAGCGCTCTCGACCCGAGCGCGAGGTGGCGGTCGCTCGGTTCCGCGAGCAGGCGGGCGAGGTCGGCGGTCACGAGGCTCGAAAGCGCGTTGAACAGCGTGTCGATGGAGCTCATCACGAGCAGGAGCGCGAGGAGGACCGCCGCGAGGACGAGCCACTCGGGGAACGCCTCGCCGAGGAGGACGAAGAAGGCGGCGTCGGCGTTGTAGCCCGCGCTCGCGGGGTCGGTGACGACGGCGGCGTTACCGACCGCGACGACGCCGAAGAAGGCGGTGACGAACACGATGGCGCCGTTGGCGAGCGCCGCGGTACGGAAGCTCCGTCCGACCGTCTCCGACGAATCGGCCGCGTAGATGCGCTGCCACCACGTCTGGTTGATGAGTTCCGCGCCGAGGATGGCGAACGCGAGCGCGAGGCCGAACTGGAGGCCGGCGACCGCCCCGAGGTCGAGGAGCGCGGGGTTCGTCGCCGTGATGCCGTCGATGGCGGCGGCGGGGCCGCCGAGCGCGACGAGCGCGCCGGCGAACGCGAGCAGCAAGAGCGGGATGACGACGACCGCTTGGACCGCGTCGGTCGCGATGCTGGCCCGGAGGCCGCCGTAACTCGTGTAGAGCAGGACGAAGCCGCCGACGAGGAGCGCGGTCTGCCACTGCGGGACGCCGGCGACGAGCGAGAGCGCGCCCGCGATGCCGGTCAGTTCGGCGGCGAGGAAGATGAACATGTAGAGCGCGCTCACGAGGAGGACGAAGGCGTACATCGCGGTCCCGTAGCGGGCGTGGGCGTACTCGGTCAGCGAGTGGCCTTCGGGGATGAGTTCCCGGATTCGCGGGCCGAGGCGGGCGTAGACGAGCATCGGGACGGCCTCGCCGACCGCGTAGCCGACGACGGCCGCGATACCGAAGCTCGCGCCCGCTTCGGGGGCCGAAAACAGCACCCAGACGCCCATGACGGACGCGACGAGCGTCGCCGTCGTCCGCCGGCTTCCCGCGGAGTCGCGGGCGCTGATGAGGTCCTCGACGGAGCCGACGCGACCCCGGGAGAACCACACGCCGACGCCGGTAAACGCGACGAGCGTCGCGACGGTTAGCCCGAGCGCGACGGTCGAACTCACCATCGGTCGTCACCCGGTCGGGACGAACCTCGGCCCAGTTCGTACGCCTCGTCGAAGAACGCGACCTCCAGTTCGACCGTGCGACGGAACAGCTGTTCGAGCCGCCGTTGTCGGCGCGGCGAGGCGGCCGCACCCTCGCGGTCGAGTTCGGTTCGGAGCCACTCGACGAACGACGCGAAGTCGTCGACTGCGTGGAGGTCGACCCACTCGGAGAGGTAAAATCGAGACGGGGAGTCGTCAGCGTCGGCCGCGGCGGTCGCCCACGACAGATAGACCCACTCGGCGGGGACGAGCACCGCCAGCGTCTCGGCGTACCCGCCCTGCCCCGCGGCGCGTTCGAGGAGGTCGATGAAGGCGCGCGTCGTCGGCGTGGTTTTCGGCTCCGAGTAGACCGATTCGGGCACGTCGAGCGCGTCGAACGCCCGCAGGAAGTAGTCGTCCTCGTCGTCGGTCAGGACGCCGAGAAACGAGACGAGTTCCGACTTCGACGCCATCGTCGGCGCGGTGCCGACGGCGTGACCGAAGACGCCGACGAGCGTCTCCACGAAGGCGTAGTCCTGCACGAGATACTGCCTGAACACGTCGTCCGCGAGTTCGTCGGCGGCGAGTTCCCGCGTCAGTCGGTGCGCGGTCGCGTCGTCCCACGACTCGCCCGCGCGGTCGCGGAGCCAGTCGGTAAAGCGCGGGTCCGACCGCGACGCGGCGAACTCGTCGTACGTCTCGGGGGCCGGCTGGCTCTCACCGGGCGAGCCGACCGAGTCCGACGGGTCGCCGTCGGTCATAGCGGCCACTCCTCTTGCCGCCACGCGGCGTCCCAAAACAGGTACTCGTACTGCGCCGACGTGCGGAACAGGTCGCGGTAGCGCTCGCGGTCCGACTCGGTCGCGCTCGCGGCCACGTCGTCCATGAGCGCCTTACACCAGTCGGTGAGTTCGGTGAACTCGTCGCCGGCGTACATCTCGACCCACGCGGCGTACTGGTCGTGGTCCGGGACACCCGCGTCCGCGAGGCGGCGTCCCGTCTCGTTGAACCCCCACATGCAGGGGAGCAAGGCGGCGACGATATCGCCGAACGAGCCGAGCGTCGCGGTGCGAACGAGGAAATCCGTGTAGGCCCGGGTCGTCGGTGACGGCGTCGTGGCTTCGAGTTCGTCGGTGTCGATGCCGAACTCGGCGGCGTAGCTCCGGTGGAGGTCCATCTCCTCGTTGACGGTCGATTCGAGGAGGCTCGCGAACGTCCCCATCGAGTCGAGCGTCGGGGCCTTCGCGGCACCGAGCGCGAAGAGACGACTGTACTCGACGAGGTAGACGTAGTCCTGCCGCACCCAGTAGCGGAACGGCTCCTCGTCGAGGCTCCCCTCCCCGAGTCGGACGACCATCGGATGGTCGAGGATGGCCGACCAGAACTCGTCGGCCTCGTCGTGAATCGTGTCTGTGAACGCCATAGCGAGTAATCGAAGAAGACGCTGAAAAGAATTATGATGGGGTAGTATTCATTAGTTATTCGCGCGGGAGAGCGGCGTCTCGGACCAGCGTATCGGATGTGTTCAACGGGTTCGCCACCGTTCGACGGTTTCTAAGTCCGGACTGTGTTCCAAATCCGGACTGTTGTCCGGTCGACGGCCGATTAGCCGCCCGGTTGTCCAGTTGTCCGGTGGTTAACGGGGAGAAACGACCCCGGTAGTTTAAGGCGAATGAGTGTCAACTATTTCACAAGATGTCGCAGGTGAACGCCATCGGGTCCATCGAGATTCAGAACGTCGTCGCTTCGACGGAAGTTCCGGTCGAGCTCGACCTCGAACGACTCTCGCTCGACATGAACGGGACCGATTACGACCCCGAGAACTTCCCCGGACTCGTGTATCGGACTCGGAATCCCAAGTCGGCGTGTCTCGTCTTCCGGTCGGGCAAAGTCGTCTGCACCGGCGCGGACAGCGTCGACGACGTGAGTACGGCCATCGAAACGCTGTTCGACGAGTTCACCGAACTCGGAATCCCGATTCCCGACGACCCGGATATCACCGTCCAAAACATCGTTTCGAGCGCCGACCTCGGGGCGGCGCTCAACCTGAACGCGTTGGCTATCGGCCTCGGTCTCGAAGCCGTCGAGTACGAACCCGAGCAGTTCCCCGGACTCGTCTACCGCCTCGACGAACCGAGCGTCGTCGTCCTCATGTTCGGGAGCGGGAAAATCGTGATTACGGGGGTGAAGCGGGTTGGCGACGCCGAAACAGCCCTCGAAACCGTCGACGATGACGTTCGCGAACTCGGACTACTCGGGTGAGCACTCGTCGGGTACTCGGTCGGCGGTGAGCGACGGGGTGTTGTCCGACGTGTTGGCGTGGTTGGGAGGTTGTGAACTGGAAGTCGGCAGACCGGTCACGGATTCGTTGTTCGTTGTTTGTTGTTGGATTTTGTGCTGCTTTGTTATTTTGTTGTTGTTATTATTTTGTTGCTGTTGTTTTATTGTTTTTTGTTGTGTTGAGTAGTAGAACTAGTAGTCTAGCTACTAGTGATAGTGTGATGTCGAGATACCATGACTACTCTTCGAGGACCGGGTGTCACTCACGAGTAGACCATCTGTCCTCGGGAACACACACACACCCCCCTCGCGTTTGTAACGGCTACGCCAGTCCCTAGGGAGATTCGACACACCCCCCTCGCGTTTGTAAATATAGGGGCAAAATCAACCGATAATTCCTCACCCGTTGACCCACCCCCCACGCCGATTCGCGTTACATTCGCGAGGGTGGTGTGTCTGCACTGCCCCTTTCACCACTCGACGTTACAAACGCGACGGTACTCCCCCGTTCGATTACAAACGCGAGGGTGGTCTCTCGGAGGCCGAGTTACAAACGCGAGTGTACCCCCCACCGA